>CBCTVZ010000016.1:0-29453 GCA_965150505.1 uncultured Robinsoniella sp.
TGATCTGCTGATTAATTTTTCAGATATTGCCGATCTTTTGAATATGTGATACAGCTGAAAGGAGGATTTTTATGTCATTGCCACAGGAAAGAATCTATACAACCGCTGACATCTACGATCTACCAGATGGACAGCGTGCTGAGCTGATCGACGGGCAGATCTATTACATGACACCGCCAAGCAGAAGACATCAGAAAATCACGGGAAAGCTTTTTACGGCTATTTCTCATTACATTGACAGCAAGGGTGGTATCTGTGAGCCGTATATCGCCCCGTTTGCCGTGTTCCTGAATGAAGATGATCGAAACTATGTCGAGCCAGATATATCCGTTATTTGTGACCCTAACAAACTCACAGATAGAGGGTGTACGGGGGCGCCTGATTGGATTATAGAAATTGTTTCACCAAGTAGTAGACGTATGGACTACTTTGTGAAGCTGTTCAAATACCGTTCTTCTGGTGTCCGTGAATATTGGATTGTAGACCCAGACAAAAAGCAAATTATTGTATATGACTTTGTGAATGACGATATGAGACAATACACCTTTGCGGACTCTGTGAAAGTCGGCATCTATGAAGATTTTTGCATTGACTTTGTCGAGATCACAAAGGATCTTTTTTAAGTACAGCGGAAAAATCCGCTGTATTTCCGGCTACTTTCTCTGGGGAAAAAAACTCTACCCCCTCCCTTGCCGATCAAGTAAAAAAAATAGTCTCTTAGCCCGATTTTCTTTATAAAGGACTAAGAAACTATCTTTTATACTCCTCCAAAAAGTGGAAATCCCCACGTTAAACATTATTTTCTAAGAAATCTATTTTTTATCGCAAGATAAATAAATCCATAAAAGATGTAACAAACGTATTATAGAAAAAATTCTGTAATACGTTTTTTTATTAATAAAACAATATTTTGAATAGATTTTAAAAGATCGGAAAAACTATAAGAAATCGAACAAGGTATCCTAATCATAAATGATCCAGAAAACTCATGTTTTTTAAAATGTGAGACAGATGGTATTTGTTTAGAAAATAGGTTGGATGTTCAAGATGGAGGGATTCAGATTTATGGCGGAATCAGTCTGGATGGACAGTCAAAAACAAGATAAATTTAAAACGCTGCAGGGAAGGAAAAAGACAGATGTTCTGATTATTGGAGGCGGTCTGTGCGGTATTTTATGCGCTTACTTTTTAAAAAATGCAGGGATCGACTACTTACTTGTCGAAGCTGATACGATTGGCAGTGGCATTACAAAAAATACAACGGCGAAAATTACGTCTCAGCACGGTCTTTTGTATGACAAATTGATTCGATCAAAAGGACAAGAAAAAGCGCTCTTATATCTTCAGGCGAATGAGACGGCTCTGAAAAAGTATCGCGAACTTGCAAAGAAGATAGATTGTGATTTTGAGGAGAAAGATGCGTTTGTCTATTCGCTTCTTAATCGAGAGAAAATTGAAAGAGAAGTATTGGCTGTAAATTCACTTGGCTTTCCGGCTGAATTTTGTGAAGAATTGTCCTTGCCTTTTGAGACAGAAGGAGCAATCAAATTTCCAAATCAGGCGCAGTTTCATCCTTTAAAATTTTTGGAAGAGATAGCGAAAGATCTGAACATCTGTGAACATACATGGATCAGGGAACTTTCCGATGATACGGCGTGGAGTGACTGCGGACAAGTAACGGCAGAAAAGATGATTGTGACGACACATTTTCCATTTTTAAATAAACACGGAAGTTATTTTATGAAGCTGTATCAGCATCGTTCGTATGTGACAGTATTGGAAAATGCGCCTCATGTCCATGGAATGTATGTCGATGAGGCAAAAACGGGAATGTCTTTTCGAGATTATAAAAACTTGCTTTTTGTAGGAGGAGGCAGTCACCGTACAGGAAAGACGGGAGGCGGATGGCAGGAATTAAGAGAATTTGCGTCCGTCTGCTATCCGACGGCAACCGAAAAGTATGCCTGGGCGACACAGGATTGTATGAGTTTAGATGGTATTCCGTATATTGGGCAGTATTCAAAAAGAACGCCAAATTTATACGTTGCCTGTGGATTTAATAAGTGGGGCATGACTTCTTCGATGGTTGCCGCAATGATGCTGTGCGATCTGGTTATGGAAAAAAGAAATGAATGGGAGGAATTATTTTTACCGTATAGAAGTATATGGAAACCTCAGCTTTTCTTAAATGGAGCAGAATCCATAATAAATCTGCTGACACCATCGAGAAAACGATGTCCTCATATGGGATGCGCGTTGAAATGGAATAAGCAGGAACATACATGGGATTGTCCGTGTCATGGATCACGGTTTGAAGAAGATGGTATTTTGATTGATAATCCAGCGACAGGAGATGCAAAGATTGAGTAAATATTTTGAAGGGTATTATTATAAACATCAGAATGAAAAAGATACGCTTTGTATCATTGTCGGACATTCTGAAACGGAAAAATTTATCCAAGTCATCACTCAGGATGATGTTTGGCAAGTTCCCTATGAAAAAGGAAATATTTTTTCAAAAAAAGGGATACGACTTCAGATAAAAACACCGAATCTTACGATGAGAGGAACGATACGATATCGAGAGTTGTCACCGATTCGATATGATATTATGGGACCATTTCGATTTTTTCCGATGGAATGTCGTCATGGTGTGATCAGTATGCGGCACAGATTGGAAGGAAAGATACAACTGAACGGGAAAATTTTTGATTTCACAGATGGAATCGGATATATAGAAAAAGACAGCGGTCGCTCCTTTCCGTCTGACTATACATGGGTACAGGCGAATGATTTTCAGGAATCTTGTTCGATTATGGCAGCAGTGGCAGTAATTCCATTTTTTGGATTGAAATTTTTAGGGTGTATCTGCGTCATTCAGTATCAGGGAAAAGAATATCGAATCGCAACGTATCTAGGCGGAAAAGCAGTCGTATGCACGAAAAATAAAATGGTTCTAAGACAAGGAAAATATACATTGGATATTGAGATAAACAGTCAAAATGGTCAGAGATTAAACGCACCTCAAAATGGGGAGATGAGAAGGACAATTTTGGAGACGGCTTCATGTCCGGCAGAATTTCGATTTTATAAAAGAAAAGAACTTCTTTTTCATCTGCATTCAGAGAAGACAAGTTTTGAATATGAAAATACGTCGTTGAATTTGCCAAGATAGAAAAATGTTTTGACAAAGTTTGTTTTGTGATACAATTTAATCAAAGAAAAAATGATAGAATCACTTATCAAATTATCCCGTAAAGCGCGTTGCTTTAGTCGGGGAAGTGTCAAAGAAATAGGTAAAGGACAATCAATATGAGGAAAAAGAAGAAAGGATTTTTTTTACTGGGATGCGCTTTGATCCTTTCAGGAATATCAGTCCATGCGGAAGAGAAAAAGGAACTTTTGCGTGCAGTAATTTTTTATCAGGAGGACACTTGGATACAAGACATTAATATCATGAATCAGATTGCGCAAAGTATCCAGAAAAATCTGGAAGATCATCCTGAGGTAGCGCTGAGTTGTTATGGAACGGAAAATATGTCGATGACAGAGTCGATGAAAGCAGCGATTTATATGAAAGCAGATGTTCTGCTCTGTTATGGACTAGATTCTGAGGAAGCAAGATTAGAATATCAAAATTTACAAGAACAGGGTATCCGCATCATTATGGTGGATGGAGATGTAAAAGACAGTGGGAGGTTTGCATACATTGGAACAGATAATTATGGCGGAGGGATACAGGCGGCAGAGGCTGTATTGAAAGAAAAAGGAAAAGAGGCAAAGATCGCTGTTTTAGCTCCAAGTCTCAACACAGGACTGCGCAGTGTGGGAGCGCGTTTGGATGGATTTGAGGATGCGGCAGAGGAAAATGGGATGAATCTGGCAGTGCGTTGTGAGACAACGTATGATTCTTTAAAAGCAATCGAAAACATAGAACGTCTTTTAGAAGAAAATCCAGATCTGGAAGTATTGTTTTGCGCAGAAGCCGTATCAGGGCAGGCGGCTGCAGAGGTCGTAGAAGAGTTAGAATTGCAGGATCAAATGATGGTGATTACATATGATAGAAATCAACAGATTGAAGAAAAACTTAAAAATAAAGCGATAGATTTGACATTTGCGCAAAACACAGAGGAAATAGGGAAGAGCTGTGCAGAGCAGTTGATTGCGCTGGCAGCCGATCAGGAGATGGAACAAGGAAATGACACATCATTTGCGTGCATTCCGATTAGAAGGCAAGAGCTGGAGGAAGAAAGATGAGTCATAAGAAAAGATTTTTTTCATTAAACAAGAAAATTTTATTTTTTGGTATTTTTTTATCGTGCTTTTTCTTTTTCTTTTTTCTGGCATTCTGGGAAAGCAGCCGCTATATTACAGGTGAGCAGAATCGTCTGCTTGAGATCCAACATCAATTTTCTGTTGTTGCAAACGGACTGCGTGAGGCAGACAGCAATCTATATACATATGCGCAGGGAAGAAACGAAGAACTCAAAAAACGATGTGAAAGTATTTTAAAAGAAGTGGAGATAGGAGCGGACAAGCTAGCAGAATATTTAGATCAACCGATCTTTACAGATCTTTCTTATATGGTGGAATCGTACATAAAAAGCACAGACCGTATACTGACAGAGACAAAGGCAAGTACGGGTCAGTTTTTATCATGGTATCAGGAATCCGCAGAACATATTAAAATTATGAATAATCTGATGAGAGTATACAATTCAGCAGTCGATCAGGATAGGATAGAATGTCAGAAAAAATTGAAAGAGATTCAGAAAGTGACCGAGCAAGTGATGGTGATCACAGGCGTTCTATTGATGGCTGGCTGTATTGCTTTTTTGATGAGTTTTTCTAAAAGAATCACAAAAAATCTTACATTGCTGACAAAGCGTGCGGAGAAAATCTGTGAAGGTGATTGGAATGTAAATATGTTGGAAAAGGATGTTGATGCACTGGAAAAAGACCGAGATGAGGTCTTTGTATTGACAAAGGCTTTTTATCGAATGCTTCAGATGATTCACACTCAAATCGAACAGTTAAAACAGCAAAAGGAGATGGAGAGGCAGTTAAAGGAAGCAGAAATTGAGGCAGTCAATATGAAAGCCAGACTGGAACACGCGCAGCTTTTAACGCTGCAGTCGCGTGTCAATCCACATTTTTTATTTAATGCTTTAAATGTAATTGGCGGGCAGGCAGCAGAGGAAGGGGCGGATAAGACGCTGGATATGATTTTTCAGACAGCGGATTATCTGAGATATTCTTTAAGCAAGCTGGATAAAATTGTGACATTGGAAGAGGAACTAGAAAACGTAGAAGATTATCTTATGATACAGAAACGCAGATTTGCAGAACGGCTTGATTTTTTGATCGAATGTGAAGAGACGTGCAAAAAGGCGCAGATTCCTTCGATGATCTTGCAGCCGCTTTGTGAAAATGCGTTGATTCATGGCGTGATGCCTGTGCCAGAAGGCGGAAAAATCAGAATCAAAGTATGGCGAAAAGAAGAAATCATACAGATCCAGATTATGGATGATGGAATCGGATTTTCAAAAGAACGGTTGGAGGAAATTCGTCTGCGCTTGAAACAGGATCAATACGATGACACACAAGGAATAGGAATGAACAATACGATACAGAGGCTGAAAATGTACTTTCAGGAAAATGTAGGATGTGAGATTGAGAGCGAACAGGGAAAAGGAACAGTTATTATCTTAAGTTTTCCAGTACAGATGCAGTGCATGAACGAAGAAGAACAGAACAGGAGGAAATTATGGTAAAAGTAGTTTTGGCAGATGATGAACCGTTAGCTTTAACTTTATTACAGCATATCATTGACTGGAAACGTTTTGGACTGACGCTTTCGGGATGTGCAAAAAATGGAGATGAGCTATATGAAATGGTTTTATCTTGCCAACCGGAGATTGTCATTACAGATATTCGGATGCCGGGAAAATCTGGATTAGAGATTATTGCGAAAACATTGGAGGCTGGTCTGCCGACACATTTTATTATCATCAGTTCCCATACAAGTTTTGAATATGCCAGAAAAGCGATTCAGCTTGGCGCAGAAGATTTTCTTCCAAAGCCAGTGAGCAGGACAGAGTTAGTAAAAACATTAAGTTTGGTGTTGGAAAAACTAAAAACGCCGGAGCATAAAGAAGAATCTTACAGGAAGCTGATTCAAACAGCAAAGGGGTATATTGATTTGAATTTTGACAAGCATCTGACTCTGGACAGCGTAGCGTCTCATGTGTATGTCAGTCCAAGTTATCTTTCTACGCTGTTTAAGAAAGAGACGGGCGTTAATTTCAGCGAATATGTGACGAATGTGCGGATGGAAAATGCAAAACGACTTTTGGATGATGCAAAATATACGATAGCACAAATCTCCGAGATGGTAGGTTATAAAGACGTAAAGCATTTCAGCAGTGTTTTTCAGAAGTATTATCAAGTATCACCAGCGCAGTATCGGAAATAAAAAAGGTGGGAAATCTTTTGATTTTTTCGGAAATCTTTTTGTGTTCCCCTGAAAGAATTGACTTTTTTTTATAAATATTTTATGGTGTGTTTATCTTAATCAGGAATAACGAAGCAAAGGAAACGCGCGCAGTACTTTAGCAGAGACCATAAAAAAATAAGAAAGTCGAGGGAATTGAAAAATGAAAAGAAAACAGGTCATAGCAATGATGATGGCAATGGCAATGACACTGACAGCAGCGCCTATGGTCAGCTATGCAGGAAATTTAGATCCAGAATCTGATGCAAAAAGTGTGGCATTGCAGGTAGCGGCAGAAGGAGCAGTTCTGCTGGAAAATGATGGACTTTTACCGATTCAGAAAGAAGAGACAAGCGTTGCGGTATTTGGACGAACACAAGTTGATATCAGCAAAGGAGGCGGAGGATCAGGAACGGTTCATACAAGCGCATCCTATAACTTTATACAGGGATTTGAAGAAGCAGGAATCCAGTATGATCAGGAACTGTATCAGACATATGAGAACTGGTGCGCAGAAAATTCTGCCGAAGGAGACAGCAGCACATTTGGAACAATGGGAAATGGAGCTTCTCAGCCAGAAATGCCGATTGATGGTTTAAATATGGATGAGATCGCACAGCGCAATGATATGGCCGTTGTTATTTTCGGACGTAATTCCAGTGAAGGCGGAGATCGTGAAGCAATCGCAGGAGACTGGTATTTGTCAGAAGGAGAAGAAGAACTGCTTGCCGCTGTAAGCAATTCTTTCGATAAAGTTCTTGTTATTTTAAATACAGGCGGAATGATTGATACAAGCTGGATTGAAGAATACGGTGTCAATGCAGTGTTAGAAGCATGGCAGCCAGGCGGATATGGCGCAATTTCAATCGGAAAGATCTTAACAGGTGAGATCAATCCTTCCGGAAGCTTAATGGATACGTGGGCATACGATTACGATTCTTATCCAGCACAGAATGTGGCAAGTTCCACTTTTGGAAAGAACGTTGTAAATCCAATTTACGGTGAGGATATCTATGTAGGATATCGCTATTTTGAGACCTTTGATCCAGATGCAGTTCGCTATGAATTTGGATATGGTTTAAGCTATACGACATTTGATTATGAAGTAAAAGAGTCAAAAATAGAAGAAGATCAGGTAAAAATCAGTGTGGAGGTCACAAATACAGGAGACCGCAGCGGAAAAGAAATCATTCAGGCTTACTATAGCGCTCCAGTCGGAACACTTGGAAATCCAGCATATGAGATGAGTGCATTTGCTAAGACACCAGAGTTAGCGCCAGGAGAGAGTTGTACGGTAGAATTATCTTTTGATATTGCAGACATGGCTTCCTATGATGATTCAGGTGTGACGGGTCATGAGAACAGTTATGTCTTAGAAGCAGGCGACTATGAAATCTATGTAGGATCAACGGTAAAAGACATTGAGCCTGTGACAACGTATACGGTAGATGAACTTGTTGTGACAGAAGAGCTGACAGAAGTACTTGCGCCGACCTTTGCATTTGATGTGGCAAAAGCAATTCAGGACGATGAAGGAAACTATGTGATGAGCATGGGAAAAGCTGCTCTCCGTTCTCAAGATAATAATATAGAAGAAAAATGGGATACCGATCTGGAAGCATATGAGCTGACAGGAGTAGACAAAGGAATTAAACTGGGTCATGTAGCAGAAGGATATGCTACGATGGAAGAATTTATTTCTCAGTTTACACTTCCAGAACTGGTTCAGATTTTTGGAGGAATTTACGGAGTACGAACAGACAACTATCATTATTTCCCTGATTCCGCAGCAGGAGCGGCAGGCGGAATTGGACAGACTTTAGAAAATCGTGGCGTAAACTTTGCTGTTATGGCAGATGGACCGGCTGGACTGCGTCTGACTATGGATGAGGATGATAAGGGAAATACATACTTCCCAATGGGAACGATGCAGGCTTGTACATGGAACTTAGAACTGTTAGAACAGACAGGCGCTGAGATTGGAAAAGAAGCAAAATACAACGAAGTCAGCGTATGGCTGGCGCCAGCTATCAATATTCACAGAGATCCTCTTTGTGGACGTAACTTTGAATATTATTCAGAAGATCCTGTTCTTGCAGGACAGTGTGGAGCGGCTGTGACAAAAGGAATCCAGTCAGCCGGTGTAGGTGTTGCGGTCAAACATTTTGCTTTGAACAATCAGGAATATAGCCGCAGCGGCGGAGATTCCATTGTGACAGAACGTGCGCAGAGAGAAGTTTATCTGAAGCCGTTTGAGATTTTGACAAAAGAAAGTGATCCATGGTTTATCATGACCTCTTACAACAGAATCAATGGTTCTTATGCAGCGACAAACTATGAATTGCTGACAACCGTATTGCGTGAGGAATGGGGATTCACAGGATCTGTTATGACAGACTGGGCATCTGGAAAAGACAATGGAAATGCAAGTATGATCCGTGCGCAGGGCGAACTTTGTATGCCAAGCCTTGTAGGACGCGGTGATCCAGTTCTTCCAGAAGGATTTACAACAGAAGGAGCGACCGATAACTGGTATGGAAGAGTACACAGCGGAGAAATCTACTGTGAATACTGTGGAACAAAATATGGAGATTACTCTCTGTTTAAGATCAACAACCTGTATGTGCCAGCAACAGAAGCCTGCTTCGATGAAAATGGCGTGGTAGAATCATGTGAACGTCCATATGAAGAAGCTGAGATTCCAGAACTGCCAGAAGGATATACAAATGATGAGGAATACATCTACGATGAAGAAGGAAATATCGTAACAGGATATTCTTCTTGGCTGCTTGACAGTACAGGATTGATCACTGGATTTGTTGCAGGCGACGTGTCATTAGGCGAGATTGAACGCTGCGCAGAAAATGTATTTGAAAGCATCATCTTGCTTGGAACGTATGATGCGGTAGATGGAGCGCCTGTCGCAACAGCAGCAACGGCAGAATAAAGAAAGAGAAAACATTTTTAGAATAGGATGATGAAAGCTGTCGCTTTTGCGGTTAAAAAATCGTAAGGCGACAGCTTTTTTAAGAGCATATCGTATCGTGTAGGGATACTTGAAAAAACAACGCATAATATTAATATATTTTAATATTATATGTTGTTTTATTTTTTTCTAATAATATAATTTAATTAGGAAGAAGGTGATAGTCAGTGGAAGCGAAAGAGGTTTTGAGGATTCTGTAAATTAATAAGATCAACAGGTAGCTTTGGGTGATGGGGAGTTTATATAGAAAGTGAGAAGGAAATTATGAATGAAAGCAGTATGAAACAAAGTTTAAGACGAGTGGTGCTTTTCTTTTGTTGTATAAGTCTTATTTTTATAGGGGCGGCGTATTTATTAATCCGTTTATTTACAACAGCTTTTAATGATACAACGCAGGAAAGGATGATGGAAGAAGTCAACAATTATAAAAGGAGAATTGAAAGACAGATTGATCGAAATTTTCAAATGTTGAATACAGTTGCAGGTATGATAGGAAAAGCAGAATTATATCGGACAGATTTTTTTCATACTACTTTAGAAGAAGCGGACTTAGGAAATGATTTTTTGCTATTTGGATTTTTTGACCGAGAAGGCAATGGATTTGTGTCCAGAGAAAAAGAAAGTTATGCTTTATCTTTAGATGAGGCACAAGAAGAGATAAAAGAGATTATTTATAATTCTTATGAGGGAAAAGAAAGTGTATCAAACGCATTTTGGGGAAAATTTTCACATGAAATGGTATTAATGTTTAGCGTGCCGGTTTATCATGACAATCAGATCGTTGGCGCTCTTGTGGCGAGCGATGATGTAGATGTCTTTTCCGATACAATAGGAGAAAAACAGATTTTTTCTGGAAATGGAACGGTTCATCTGATTGATTCAGAGGGAAATTTTATTTTGCGTGCAGATGAATCGGTAGTAAAGGAAGAGAAAAAATCAATTTTAGAAGAGCCATATATGTCAAAAGATAAAGTAAACGAAATCAGGGATGCTCTGAAAAGTTTAAAGACAATAGAGTTTGATTTTGAATACGAAAAGGAAAACTACAATGTTTTGCTGAAACCTTTAAAGGAAAACGGATGGTATATCATGTGCATCAATTCCGTTGAAAATGTAAATAAGAATATTTATAGAATGATTAAAGTGATAGAAGGATTTATGGCTGTAATCATGATCTTATTTTTTGTCTGTCTGTTTTATGTGATAGAAATTATACAGAAAAATAACAGACAGCTAAAAAAATATGCTTATTTCGATGAGCTGACAGGGCTTTATAACAGAAGACGATTTGATGAACTGGCAGAAGAAGCTTTAAAAAAGCAGAAAAAATGTACGATTGTTGCTCTGAATATCAGGCAGTTTAAATTTATTAATGAAATGTTTGGAAAAAAACGGGCAGATAAATTACTGAAATATATAGCACATATTTTGTCCGCATCGATTGAAGATGGAGAATATGTATGCAGAGAAAGTGCAGACGCTTTTTATATGTTTTTGAAGGAGACAAACCGTTCAGATTTGGAAGAACGCTTAAAAACAATGATCTCTAAGATTATTTATGCAGAAGGTACAGACAGTAGTAATTATCATATGAGAATGCGATGTGGCATAGCAGTTTCCATATCCGGAGAGGATTTTCAATCAATCATGACGCAGGCAATGTTTGCCTTGGCAGAATCAAAAGAAAATGTTCAGGAGGATATATGGTTTTTTGATTCTGAGCTGTATAAACAGGAACAGATGAATCATTATATAGAAAGATATTCTTATAAAGCATTGGAGAACAATGAGTTTAAATTATTTTTACAGCCGAAGATGAATTTAGAAGACGATACATTGGCTGGCGCAGAAGCGTTGACGCGGTGGGTTCAGCAAAATGGAAAAATGATATATCCAAATACCTTTATACGATTGTTTGAGACAAATGGTTTTTGTGCGGAACTGGATATGTATATGTTTGAAAAAGTATGTCATCAGCTTAGGATGTGGATGGATGCAGGCTATGAACCTGTTCCAATTTCTATCAATCAATCGAAGATAACTTTTTACAGAGAAAATTATCAGGAAGAACTTTGTTCCATTCTAAACAAATACAATATACCAGCTTCTCTTATCAGTCTGGAAATCTTAGAGGGATTGGCTATAGATAACATTGAGGAACTGAATAAAAGATTGATGAAATTAAAAGAGATCGGATTTAAGATCTCTATGGATGATTTTGGCACAGGATATTCTTCGTTAAATACCTTGGCAAAATTAGCCATAGATGAAGTAAAACTAGATCGAGGATTTTTAATAGAAGCCGCAGGGGAAGACGGTCAAAAGACACGATTGATAATGGAAGGAATTGTTGAGCTGTCGAAAAAACTTTCTATTTCTACAGTGATTGAAGGAATTGAGACAGGCGATGATGTCCAGTTCGTAAAACAGATTGGATGCGATCAAGGTCAGGGATATTTTTATAGATGTCCTGTCAGCGCAGAGATATTTACGAAAGAAATTTTATTAAATAAAGAAACCCCTGCTTATCAAACTAATCTGTAGAACACTCTGCTTTAGCTATAGGGAATCTCAAAAAAAGCGGAGAATGAAACGATAGAAACAGAAGGAGAACATTATGTTAAACATCATTGAGATCACAAATTTTGAAGCGCCAGAACTGGATGTCTATGCCAGATTGACGGAGGTACAGCTTTTAAATAGACATGAACCAGAAAAAGGTATTTTTATTGCAGAAAGTCCAAAGGTTATAGAGCGTGCCTTGGATGCAGGATGCACCCCAATCTCATTTTTAACAGAACATCGACATATAGAAGGACAGGCGAAAGAGTTGATTCAAAGATGTGGAAATATTCCTGTCTATACAGCGGAATTTGATGTGCTGACGAAACTGACAGGATTTCAACTGACACGCGGAACGCTCTGCGCAATGTATCGCCCTAAATTACCGTCCGTTGAAGAAGTGTGCAGAAACGCATCTCGAATTGTCGTACTGGAAAATATTATGAATCCGACTAATATTGGAGCAATTTTTCGTTCCGCCGCAGCGCTGAATATGGATGCAGTGCTTTTGACAAGCGATTGCAGCAATCCGCTGTATCGCCGTGCAATTCGAGTCAGCATGGGGACTGTTTTTCAAATTCCGTGGACATTTCTGGAAAATAAAGCAGATCAACAATACAAAGAGATACAGCTTTTGCAGGATTTTGGATTCAAAACGGCTGCGATGGCATTAAATGATCAGTCGATTTCTATTGGCGATCCAAGATTGATGGATGCAGAAAAATTAGCGGTGGTGTTAGGATCAGAAGGGGAAGGACTTACAGCGGAGACGATTGCTCAGTGTGATTATACCGTAAAAATTCCTATGTCGCATGGGGTGGATTCCCTGAATGTGGCGGCGGCAAGCGCCGTTGCATTCTGGCAGCTTGGACAGAGAAAATCTACTCATATCGAATAAGAAAATAAGACCTGATAAATAGATATCCTAAAATAAGCTCGCCTTTTGGCGAGCTTATTTGTTTTTAAAATCAGATAAATTTTTTAAATAAACCGTGTCTGTTATAATAGAGATAAAGTACACTATTGGTAAGCAGGATAAAATATCTTATGATCTGTCACAAGATTCTCGATACTCCTGTGGAGATACGCCGCAGACTTTTCGGAAACATTTAGAAAAATGAGAGAAGTTGCCATACCCCAGTTCAATGGAGATAGAACTGATGGATTTTTCTGTCGTCTCCAACTGTTTTTTTGCTTCTTCCATTTTTAATTCAATGATATAGTTTGATAAATTTTTACCTGTCTTTTTTTTGAACATGCGTGAGAGGTATTCTGAGTTTAGGAAAACCTGACGGGCAATCTCTTCACAAGTGATAGGCTTATCCAAATTTTGACGGATGATTTCCTCGATTTTTGATACGATTGTAAGAGAAGCTGGAAAATCCAGCACTTTATCTTTTTTTTGCTGTGCTTCCAATGAAAGTTTTTTGACAGCATCATGAATCTGAAAGACTGAAATTTCTGTTCCAATGAAAAAGTCAGCTGTCATATTGAAATAGGTATGGAAAAAAATCGGAACTTTTTCACAGCGCTCCTGTATCGTCTGCTCAGAAAGATGAAATACAGAATCGATTAAAGTCAAGTATAAACTAGGAGAAAGCATAATGGCAGGCGGATCTTCATGACTTTCTAAAATCACTTCATTTAAAATATTTTTCAGAGAAAAAGAGAATGTTCCATCTAGTTTATCGGGATCTGTCTCATTGACAGAAAATAAAACAGGCAGAAAACGGCGGTTCTGATCAAAATGAATCGCCTGCTGTTTTGCAGTCAGAACGATATGCTCATAATCTTGATTGTGATATAATCCCGTTGCAAAATTTCTCCAAAATTGTTCATTGACTAAGAGATCGCTGTGGTGCTGTCTTTTGATACTGAGACGGATCAGAGAAGTTTCATTTACTTTTTGGATGGCTCTGTGAATGATCTCTTCAATTTCTTTCAGGTCAATCGGCTTTAGCAGATAATCCATAGCGCCACATTTGAGCGCCATGGAAGCATAGTCAAAGCGAGAATGACAAGTCAATAAAATTTTTACAATATCGGGAGTCTCTTCCTGCATCCATGAGATTAAATCAAGACCAGATCCATTTGGCATTTCAATATCAGTAATCACGATCTGGACAGGCTGTGTTTTTAAAATTTCTTTTGCGTCAATGATATTGCTGGCCGTAAAAATTTCATGGATTCCAAGATCATCCCATGGAACAACAATTTTTAATGTATTTAGTGTAATGACTTCATCGTCTACAAGAAGCAAATTCATAGTTTCCCTCCTAACGCCGCATCATGGGCGGTCATAAATTTTTGCACTGTCTGGTGAAAGCGAAAAGCTCAATCGATCAAAAGGCAGCAAAGCCGTAATCTTAGCGCCACCATATTCTTCCGTGTTAGAAAAGATCAATCGGGCTTCTGAGCCATAAAGATACGAAAGCCTTCTGCGAACATTTAAAATGCCGATGTGTTCGCTTGGATATGGGCCAGAAGAAAGAGGCGTGTTTAATTCGGTGATTTGTTCTTCTGAAAAACCACATCCATTATCTGAAATTTCAATTTTCAAAAATTTTTTATCCAGAACAATACTTTGGATTGTAATAGAAATACTCATATTCTGCATTTTTGAATAGGCGTGTTTGATTGTATTTTCCACAAAAGTCTGAAGAAAAAGAACGGGTATTTTTTCGTCTAACGCCGTTTCATCCGCTTCTATTACGGTGTCAAAGTTTGAGTCGTATCGCAATTCTTGGATATGAAGATAATTTTTTACATGATTTAATTCTTCTCTGATACAAACAAGACTGTCCGAGGAGCGGAAAGTATAACGGAAATAATCCATCAGACAGCGCGCCATTTCTAAAATCTCACGATAGTTTTGAGTGAGCGCAAGATTATAGATGATATTCAGAGAATTTAAGAAAAAGTGAGGCTTGATCTGAAGATTTAAATATTGCAGTTCTGTGTCTGCCTTGCGAAGCTGTTCTTCGTAAATTTGAACTTTAAGCCGATACAATTCACTGCTCATCTCATTAAATTGTTCGGTCAGGACAGAAAATTCATTTTTCCATTTGGGCACAGGAAGAACGACGCTTTGCTGTCCGCTTTTCAGCGCATTCATACCAGAAGTAAGAGTTTCCGTAGGTGTGATAATCTGTTTCCAGATAAATGCCAGAACGATTAAGGCTACTAAAAAAATAAAAATCAAAATGACGGAGCTGTATATCGTATATTGGGTTAAATTTTTCAATATATTTTCTGGTGTCAGATACAGCGCAAGAGAAAAATTACCGCTGCGTGATTCAGATTTGATCAAAAGATGATCCGAGGTATACTGTGAGGCATCCGAAATCTGGATATCAGGTAAAACTTGAAAAAATGTACGGTCTTTTGACGACTGATCGGAAGACAGGAAAAATACGATTCCCTGTGTGGATTCTTGAAGCGTATGAAGCGGTTTGGAAAGATGAGGCAGATACATCCACGATCCAACGAAGTAATTTTGATATTGAATCACCTCATACAGTACCATTTCATTGTCGATTGCAACAGGAGTCCAATATTTGAAAATAGGGAGAGAAGATGATTCCTGTGAGGAAAAATTTTCTTTTAGCTGTTTTGAAAGTTTTTGACGGAAAGAATACGATTCTCGGCTTTGAGAATATAAAATAAAGGTTTCATCCGTCATATCAAAAAAGAAAAGGGCATCCGTGTTGCTGTAGGCTTTGATATACGATTTAAAATCATTATAAATTTCCAGCTTTGCATTTTGGGCAGAGGTTGGTTCTGTATGAAGACCGGAAAAATCATGGGAGATGATATAGCTGGAAAGAAAAGAAGAAGTCTGACTAAGCTGAGTGTCAATATTATCTACATAGAGAGAAAGCGTTGTCTGTGTACTGGAAATGGCTTCCTCTTTCATCAGTCGCTGTGTATATAAAATGGTAAATCCATAAATGAAAAAAAGCAGCAAAAAAGCTGTTCCTAGAATTAAAAAAAGCTGTGTTCTGACAATATGATGATATTTTTGAATTTTATTAGAAGTCAAAAAAAATCCTCCATTTCTGATAAAATTTTAAGATAGAACGTGTTATGGATCTATCGGTTTTATTTTATTATAATAAAAAAAAGAAAGAAAGAGCAAGAAATCAAAAAGTCAAAATTGGAACAGTGCAGGTCAAAAATATAGCAGAAAAAGGAGAAGAGATGGGATATAATACAAATCACGCAAAGAAATTTACGCAGAGAGAAGGAAAACGGAGGTTGAGGAAGAGAAGAAAGATGGCGTGTACGTTGTGTACAGCCGTTCTTTTATGCGGATGTGGCGTAAAAGAGGAGTACCCACAGACGGAAAAAAGCGCAGTACCTGTAATTCGCATGGGAACTATTACAAGTGCATGGAGAGATGAGGAAGACTTAGAGGAGATCAATCAGGAACTGGGAGATCTGACAGAAAAAAAAGCGGGATTTCGGCTGGAACTTGTGTGGATTGATCCGCAGGATTTTGAAAAATATGTCTATGGTCTGACAGCGCAGGCGCTTGATATCTTCGTACTTTATGACAGAGATTACTATCGCTCTTATATTGAAAAAGGACTGATTTTAGGAATAGAGGAGTATCTGGATCAGTACGGATCAAATATTTTGGATGTCATAACCATTCCAAAAGAAGAGTTGTATGAAAATGATGGAAAGATTTATGGGATTCCAAAACCGATGCCTGATATCAATACAAATGGAATTTTGATGAAAACTTCATTTGTTGAAAAATATGATATGGATATCACATCCATCAAAAGTATGGAAGATATGGAAACGTTTTTAAAGATCATCAAAGAAAATGAACCGGATGTCACGCCGATTGTTCCACATCAGGTTACATCAGGGATTATCAGTCGCCAGCCAATCGGAGATGTATTAGATCGGATGCTTTCCATGGTTTATTTCGATGATGAGACGTTAACCGTTCAAAATTTGTATGAAACACCGGAATATGAACAACAGTGCCGAATGATTCGGCGGTGGTATAAAGAGGGTTATATCAATCCGGACATTCTTACAACGTGTGAGAGCGGCAGAACGCAGGTATACAATGGAGATGCCTTTTGCAGTGAATTTGTGATTCGCCCCGATGAAGTGGAATACGAACAGGCAATCTATGGAGACGACATTACAATCATACCGTTTGACAGACAGCCTGTATTGACTACAAACGGTGTCTGGGAGATTATGTGGTGTGTCTCCTCCTCAACCGAATATCCCAAGGAGAGCGTAAAAGCGATTGATTTGATTTACAGCGATGAGGAATTGACAGATCTTCTGTTGTATGGAGCAGAAGGAAAAGATTATGTGATACTGGACGATGGAAGCATCGACTTTCCAGAACCATATTCCATGGAAAATGCACCGTATTTTAATAAAACGAAGTGGATTTTTAACCGCTATCTTTCAAAACGATGGCATGGGGTTTCAGAGAATATCAATGAGAAGATGATTCAGTTTAATGAGAGCGCGATTATTTCTCCGGCATACGGTTTTCGGCTGGACTACAGTAAAATTACCGTTGATTTAACGCCGATCCGCGCTTTGATTGAAGAGTATGAACGAAAACTAGGATGCGGTGTTCTGGATGTCGATACGGCTCTTCCAGAATTTCAAAAAAAGTTAAGGGAAAACGGCTCTGAGGAGCTGATTGCCCAGGTACAGGAACAAGTAAATCAGTGGAAACAACAGATTGGAAAATAAGGAGAAAATAAGATGAAAAGAAAACAAGTAATGGCTCTGCTTCTTGCAGGAACAATGATTTGTGGAACAAGCACATCTGCGTTTGCAGCTCATACGACAGACGAAGTGACTGAGATGGAGACAACGCACGCTGAACTTTCAAAGAAAGCAGCAACAGAAGGAATGGTTTTATTCCAGAATAATGGAGTTTTGCCAATGGCTGATTCCGGAAAAGTTGCATTATTTGGAAAAGGTGTTTATAACACAGTAAAAGGCGGTACAGGTTCTGGCGATGTAAACCAGAGAGAAGTTACAACCGTATGGGAAGCATTTGAAAATGCAGGATTTGAAATTACAACAACCGATTATCTGAAAAATGCTCAGGCTGATTATGAAGAAAAACAGGCTGCATTTGATGCGGAAGAGCATGAATCTCGCTGGATTACATACAAACATCAGGATCTGGAAATCACAGATGAAGAATTAGAGACAGCGGCTGAGGCAGACACTGCAATCTATGTAGTGGCAAGAAACTCAGGTGAAGGCGATGACCGTACTGTTTTAAACGAAGATGGCTCTTTCTATAAAGGAGATTACTATTTATCAGAAGCAGAAGAAGCAAACCTGAAAAAACTGGCCGCAACATTTGATAAAGTAATTGTTTGCCTGAACGTTGGCGGAGTTGTGGATACCACATTCTTTGAAACGATCAATGCAGAGATTCCAGACGGACTGGATGCACTGCTTTTGATGAGTCAGGGCGGACAGGAGACAGGAACGGCTCTTGTAGAAATCTTAACTGGAAAAGCAACACCTTCTGGAAAAACAGCGGATACATGGGCAAAATCTTACAGCGATTATCCAGCAAGCGCAATCATTGGAAATGCAGACGGCGATGCAATCGAAGAAGAATATGTAGAAGGTATTTACGTTGGATACCGCTATTTTGATACATTTGGAAAAGAAGTTTCCTACCCATTTGGATATGGATTATCTTACACAGATTTCTCCACAGAAATCGTAAACGTAGAAGCAGATGCAGACTATGTGACAGTAACAGCAAAAGTTACAAATACAGGCGATACTTATGCTGGAAAAGAAGTAGTAGAGGTTTATTTCTCAGCTCCAGATGGAGATTTAGAAAAACCGTATCAGGAACTGGCGGCATTTGGAAAAACAGATCTGTTACAGCCAGGTGAAAGTCAGGAAATTACGGTTTCTTATCTGACAACAGAGATGTCTTCTTACAATGAAGAAAAAGCGGCTTACGTTATGGAAGATGGCGATTACGTTGTGCGTGTCGGAAACAGCTCCAGAAATACTCACGTTGCAGCAGTATTGACATTAGAGGAAGAAGCGATCACAGAACAGCTGGCAAACACATTTGATGAAAATAATGATCAGTTAGAAGAGATGAGCAAAGAAGGAGCAACTCCATATACATATGATGGAGAGGCTGATGAAATTGCAGCAGCTGAAAAGATCGCGCTTGACGCAGCAGCGCTTGCAGCAGGAATGGATGCGACAACAGAAGAAGATATGGCTCGCATTGAAGAAGTACGCACAGAGACAATCAAGACATATCTGACAGCAGATAAAGCGGCTGATTATCAGGCAGTAGAAAATGAAGAAGTTGTAATCGTAGATGCAGTAGAAAATCCAACTCTGTATCAGGTATACAATGGCGATATCACAATGGAACAGTTTGTAGCAAGTCTGTCTGATGAAGCACTTGCAAATATTGTAAACGGAAATCGTGGTGTAGATACAAAAGATACTTTCGTGGGAGCACAGGCAAACAGCGTAAATGGAGCAGCTGGAGAGACAACAAGTCTGTATTTCGAGAGCCATGGTATTCCAAACATCGTTCTGGCTGACGGACCGGCTGGTATCCGTATTACACAGTCTTACACAAATGAAGAGACAAATGAAACATTGTATCAGTTCTGTACAGCATGGCCAATTGGAACTATGATGGCGCAGACATGGGATGCAGATCTTGTAAAAGAATTAGGAGAAGCTATCGGAGCTGAGATGGTAGAATACGGTGTGACACTGTGGCTTGCACCAGCTATGAACATTCACAGAGATCCTCTTTGCGGACGTAACTTTGAGTATTATTCAGAAGATCCATATTTGACAGGCGCAATGGGAACAGCTTCCACACTTGGCGTTCAGTCCAACCCTGGAATTGGTGTTACAATTAAACACTATGCAGGAAACAATCAGGAAATCAACAGAAATACACAGAATGATACCGTATCAGAACGTGCATTCAGAGAAATTTACTTAAAAGGATTTGAAATGGCAGTAAAAGAAGCACAGCCAATGTCTGTAATGTCTTCTTACAACTTTATCAACGGTATCTATGCAGACTCCAACTATGATCTGTTAGAGAACGTTCTGCGTGGAGAGTGGAACTTCAAAGGAATGGTTATGACAGACTGGGGCGCAGGCGGACGTTCTATCATTTCTGAATCTTTACATGCAGGAAACGATCTGACAATGCCAGGCGGACAGCAGGAAAGAATTATCAAAGCATTAGATCCATCCGTAGAAGGAACAGATGAACAGTTTGTAATTGAGAGCAATGGATTTAAAGACAGCACCGTTATTCTTGGAGATCTTCAGAAATGTGCAATGCGTGTTCTTGATCTGTTAATGGATTCTACACAGTTTGCAAAGATGAATGCAGAGCAGGGCGTTGAGGCACAGCCATACACAACAGATGCACAGATGCTGACATACTCTACTGTAGAAAAAGCAGAAGTGACAAAATAAAAATCAGAGATTTCTAACTTACATGTGCTTTAAAATGTAACAGAAATTTAAAAAATTAGCGACTATTCTGGTGAGGGAATGAGAAGCTAATCATAAAAGAAAAGCGACAATGCTATTCTGATGAAGGAATAAGAAGTCGCCCATAAAGGAAAAGAGAAATAAAAGAATAAAATAATAAAAGAAAGGCAGATATTTTCGATTTCTTGCTTCTTAAATAAAGTAAGAAAGAATAAAATGGTCTGCCTTTCTTGATATTTATATCATTTTTACAGAAATTCCATTCACTTCCACACGGTCATCTACTGGAATCATCAGATATGTTCGGCCGTCAATCACTTGTGTCTCCACAAGATCGGTGCGTTCTGGATTTACGGTGATTACAACATCAGGAGTTTTAATCTCGAATTTTTTTGTATTCGTTACATTAGATACGAGAAGAGGCATATCGCTTCCTGTACAGGACTCATACTGCATTTCAAAATCATCTAATTTTTCACGGTCTGCACCACTTTGAACGAGCAGGGATTTCATTTCATTTTTGTCAAGAGAAAGTGGTTCAGGATCATCTTTTTTGGCTTGCGTCAATTCATTTAGTTTTTCATGAATCGTTTTTACAATTTCAAAATCACATTCCTCTCCGAGCGAATTTTCTACAAGAGACTGAAATCCAGTTTTTTGATTGCCGGCTGTCAAAGGAAGAGTAGATCCTAAAATCTGTTCTACAAAAGTATCGTGCAGATCTTCTGGTTTTTTTGTATAGTAAAGAAGACTGTGGATATCCGTTGAACGATCTGTAAACGCTGGAAAGAGAAAACCAAGATCTGGCATATCAACGACCCAGTCACGGATTCTGTTTTGAAAACAATTTTCTGCTGTGTTGTATGCAAGACCTGGTTTGGAGAGGTTGACAGGGCAGATGCAACACAACAGATATTCATACGTTTCATCTGAAGCATCAAACATTTCTTCGCCATCTAATGCTTTTCCAGGAATATCATACGCCGCATGGATCAAAAGAATCAGATAATTTTCGCCGTAATCGTAGGAGGCAATAATTTTATCATAAAACTGCTCCAGAAGTTTGGAATCTGTGAGACGGCTTTCGCGCAGCTGCATTAAAAAATCATGTGTTCCACCTTTTTCTTCCGTGTGAAGAGGAAACTCCATATTGATTAAGTTTCGGCCGATTGTTCCGGAGAGCGCTTTGCGGAAAATTTCAAAGTATTTAAAAATTTCTTCTTCTGGTAAAGAGAGAAAGGCATCTTTTAATTCTGTTTTTTTTGTCTTTTCGCCATCTACATAGCAGCCGCACAGTCTTGTGATGGCGCAGTTTTCAGGTGTAAACTGCTTTTTGATTTCACTTACTTCTTTTTTATTCATATAAAAATTCCTTTCTTTATTATTTTAGAAGCAGAAAAGGACGTTTCACAGATAGATGAAAGATCTGCACGCATCTGCCTCTTGATTGTCTGAACAAAAATCTGTTTTTCACAACAGATAAAAACTTTTATTATTATACTACGGTTTACGAGAAAGTGAAAAGAAGAAAAGAATGAAAAAATAAATTGGCAGATTGTGCCACTGAAAAATGAGCGAAATCTGCACATACTATACTGTGGAAAAAAACAAAAGAGAGGAGCGTTTTTTATGACAAAGCATGAACTTGCGATTGCATTTGTGCCTCCACAGGAATGGGAGACCGTGTATGATTCCAAAAAAGCTTTGAAATGCGGGACGATATTTCCTTCCCTTCATAAACCATTTTTTGCATCTGAGGATTGTGACTGTGATTTGGCAGGAATGGAAGAAGTGTCGCAGTTGTGTGATACTTGGCAGAAATTATTAGGAAAAATTCAGGAAGTAAGTTTTGTGGCAGATGATTTAAGACTATATCTTGATATGCACGAACAGGATGAGAATGCACTGCAGCTGCTGCATGAAACTCTTCAAAAAAGAAAGGAACTTGTCAATTTGTTTGCGGTAAATTATTATCCGCTCACTTTTCAAAATTTATTGGAAAGTCAATGTGAATCAGAAAGAATGTATTGCTGGGCAAAAGGACCGCTTCCATGGGAAGGAGTGTGTACAGATGTGGTATTATGAGAAAAGATTACAGTTTCCTGTAAAAATTACAAAAACGTGTCCGAAGACGGCACAGTTAATTATCAGTCAATATGGCGGTCCTGACGGGGAGCTTTCTGCCTCAATGCGCTATCTGTCACAGCGTTATACGATGCCGGTAAAGGCAGTCGGTGGATTACTGACTGATATCGGAACAGAGGAACTGGCCCATATGGAAATGATCTGTGCAATGGTCTATCAGCTGACAAAAGATATGAAGATAGAAGATGCAAAAACGGCAGGATTCGATGCGTATTATATCGATCATACAAGCGGAATCTGGCCACAGGCGGCGGCAGGTATTCCATTTACAGCAAAAGAATTTCAGTCAAAAGGAGATGCCATCACAGATTTGACGGAGAATCTGGCGGCAGAACAAAAAGCAAGAACCGTCTATGAAAATCTGCTTCGTATGATTACCGATCCTGAGATTAGAGAACCGCTGAAATTTTTGCGCGCAAGAGAAATTGTGCATTTTCAGCGATTTGGTGAAGCTCTGGAAAAGACAAAAGAGACATTGGATTCAAAAAATTATTATTTTTATAATCCAGAATTTGACAAACGGTTTAAAAATCAGATATAGATAAATTTGGCAAACGATTTAAAAATCAGATATAGATAAATTTGACAAACGATTTAAAAATCAAATTTAGATAAATTTGGTAGATAATTTAAAAATCAGATTTCAATAAAAAAGAAAACAGAGCGCCCCAAAAGCAATGTCATTTTATAAAACATTGTAAGAAAGGGCGCTCTTTTTTTGAAAAAAATATTATTTCTAAAATAAAAAGGAACTTTATTTTTAAGAAATTTTATTTTCATTTATTCTACTTTTTTCTTATTATTATCGTTATATAGATTAGAGAGTGAGAAAATGGAAGATTTGTAGAAATTTATATTAAAAGAGGGAAATCATAAGATGATGAGGTCGGATGAATGGTTAATCAGGAAAATAAAAAGAGGTGATGACTTTGCGATTAATGAGTTTGTAGAAAAATATTATCCAATCATATTGAATTATTGCAAAAAGAGGGTGAGAGACTGTGGGATTGCACAAGATTTGACACAGGAAACATTTGTACATTTTTTTCGCGGTTTATCCATGTACAGGCATCATGGAAAGACACAGAATTATCTTTATACGATAGCAGGGAATCTTTGCAAAGATTTTTATAAAACAAATAAAGCAGAACTTCCGATGGATGAAATGGATCTGATCGGGATACGTTCATCAGGTACAGCGCAGAATGGCAAACTATTCTATGACCCTCTGGAAGATGTGATAGATCGAATGGATTTGCAGATGGCTATTGATAAGTTACCTGACATTTATCGGGAAGTCATAAAACTACATTTTTTATATAATCTGCAGCAAATACAAATAGCAGAAATCTTAAATATAAAAATCCAGGTTGTGAAATATCGGATCAAAAAAGGAAAGATACTTCTGAAGGAAATATTGAAGGAGGGAGAGTCTTATGATGGAGCATAAAAAAAATAAAAGTCATATTGAACAGACAATAGAGTTGTCAAAACAGGCTTTTTACAAAGGACTGGAATCGAAACAAAGTACATGGCCGCAGTTTTTAATGGGACAAGTTCGATTTATCAGAAAACGCTGGTGGGTTATTCAGTTTTTGATCTTGATATTATTGTGGAGTGTTATGTATTTTGGAAACAGTAAATCTGTACTTAGAAGGGAAGCTGCTGCGCTGATACCGCTGTTTGGAATGATGCTGATGCCTGAGCTATGGAAAAATGTGTATAATCATTCAATAGAAGTGGAAAATACATCCTGTTTTACAATGAGACAGATTTATGCAGCCAGATTAACGATATTCTCACTTGCTGATCTGTCATTACTGACGTTGTTTTTCCTGATTTCTATGATTACTGTCCGACTGACTTTGCTGGACATGATTATTCATTTTATGATTCCGCTAAATGTAACATCTTGTATTTGTCTTGGAACTTTATGCTGGAGAAGAATACGCTCTGAGTATGCGGCAGTTGCTCTTTGCATTATATGGGTAGGAATCTGGTATCGAATCATCAACAATGAACCGCTTTATCACTCCATATCATTAGCCATGTGGATTGGGCTTATGTTTCTTTCTTTTGCAGGAATGTTTCTAACAGGGAGATATCTTTTGAAAACGAGTCAGCAGTATTCGGAGGAGCGATTATTATGGAATTAATGATAAAAAATCTGACAAAAAAATTTGGAGATGTGACGGCGGTAGATCGTCTGAATATTACAATGACAAATGGCGTATATGGACTGCTCGGATCGAACGGAGCAGGCAAAACAACGTTAATGAGAATGATTTGTACTTTGATAAAGCCAGACAGCGGATCTATTTTATGTAATGGAAAAGAGATTCAAAAAATGGATAAAGAGTATCGCCGCCTTTTAGGTTATTTACCACAAGACTTTGGATTTTATCCTGATTTTACAGCAGAAGAATATTTGCTATACATAGCGTCAATTAAAGATTTACCTTTCGCTCTGGCAAAAAAACGAATACAGGAATTGCTTCATTATGTCGGAATGGAGAAGCATCGAAAAAGAAAGATGAAACGTCTTTCTGGAGGTATGAAACGACGGATAGGAATTGCGCAGGCAATGCTGAATAATCCGCAAATTTTGATTTTAGATGAGCCTACGGCAGGACTTGATCCAAATGAACGTATTCGATTCCGAAATCTTTTGAGCGAGTTATCGCGTGACCGACTGGTATTACTCTCAACTCATATCGTATCAGATATAGAATATATTGCAAATGAAATTTTATTGATGAGAGATGGAAAGATTACAGATTCAGGAACAGCGTCACAACTGATTGAAGCGATGCCGATGCAGGTATATCTTTGTACGGTATCTGAAAATCAGGCGGGAGAGTATTTCAGAAAATACCGTGTGGCAAATGCAAAAACTACAATGGAAGGGACAGAGCTTCGGATCTTAGCGTCGTATCCTCCTACATCTGATGCAAGAATGGTGCAAACGACGTTAGAGGATGTATTTCTGTATCATTTTGGGGAAGGAGGAAAAAATGATGTATTTTGAACTAAAAAAAATATTTTCAAAGACAAGCAGTAAGATTGCTTTGGTATTAATATTTGGTTTTATGATCTATCTAGTAAGCATTGCGAATTATCTGGTATGGATTGATGAAGATGGTACGGAAATAACGGGGAAGGCAGCAGCAAAAAAGATTCGCGAGGCGGAACAGGAATGGTATGGTCCATTGACAGAGGAGAAAATCGCAGAGGTAATTACGCAAAATTGGGATCAGGGAAACAGAGAAATTCGCACATTGATTGCTAAGGCATTTGGGGGACTGGATAACATCGATACCACGATTGTTGATACCTTAACGGCAGATGATGCTGCGAATTTTTACAGTAATCGAATCAACAGCGTGAAAGATTGGATGGAAGGGCAGGGAGATTGGTATACACAGGAGGAAAAAGCGTTTATCACAGCGCAATATAAGGATATGAACGTTCCGCTTAATTATTCGTATACAAAAGGATGGACGAAATTATTTCCAGCAGCATCAAACCTTCAGACTTTTCTTGTTTTTGCAATCGGATTTTTGGTGGCAGGAATTTTTTCAGAAGAATATCGTACAGGAGCGTATGCCATCTATTTTTCATCTGCCCATGGAAGAGGAAAAGCAATCACAGCAAAAATAAAGGCCGGGTTTTTCCTGATAACAGCAGTGTACTGGATATCATTTCTTTTATTTTCTTTTTTGGTTTTGAATCAGCTTGGATTTGAAGGGGCAGACAGCCAGATTCAAACGAGTATGATAAGTTGGGGGAGCTTTTATAATATAACATTTCAACAGGAGTATTGGATGATTGCATTGGGAGGATATATAGGATGCCTGTTTATCGATTCGCTTGCAATGCTCGTGTCAGCAAAGACAAAATCTACCGTTGTGTCAGTGATTGTACCTTTTGCAGTGATTTTTGCTCCGGCTGTGATAAAAGTGATAAATACTCCGTTGGCAGAAAAAATAAATGGTCTTATGCCATATCAGCTTGTACAGATTAACTCTGTAATAGGCAAGTTTTACTGCTACAAAATAATGGGGCAATTTATTGGAGGGGTTGGCGTTCTGCTGATTTTATATATGATTTTAAGTATGGTGATACAGCCAGTGCTCTATCTGATTTTCAAAAAAGGAAAAGCATGATAAATTTGATTTTTAAAATAAAAAAGACAGCACAATCAGAAAAGAAAGCATCTCGATAGCATATGCAAAAGACAGGCTGCATATGATGATAAAAATAAGATTTCAAGGGGTTTTTTATGAGAGATTATATTGAAGAGCGAGCAGTGGAGATAGCAAACTATATTATTGAGGAGAAGGCAACGGTCAGACAGACAGCGAAAAAGTTTGGAATCAGCAAAAGTACGGTACATATAGAGGTAACAAGATAGAACGATTTTGAAAGAGACGTATGAGGTGAAATGAAAGGAATAATAGAATGTGAAAAGTCGCAGAAATGCGGCTTTTTTTGTGTAATTTTATTGTGACATATATGAAAATCAGTTAAAATAGAATACAAAAGCAGATGGAAATGCAGAGATCATCAATAAAAGGAGAGCTAGAAGAAAATTATATTTATATAGTTCAGGAAAGAAATAACAACACATATGGAAAATAATTTTGGAGGAAACCAATGAAACAATGGAGATACTTATTTCATTCACATATATTGGAACGTGGTTTGAATTACTATGAAGAAGGATGTGTGACTTCGCTGAAACAAACACAAAAAGGATATAGGGCAGTAGTAGAGGGGACAGAAGCGTATGATGTGGAAATAGAAATTTATGAGGGGCAAGTTCAGAATATGACTTGTACATGTCCATATGCAACAGATAGGAATCATTGTAAACATATGGCAGCAGTTTTATATGAGATAGAAGAGGAAAATCTAGATGGTAAAATATCGGTAGATGATGCACAAAATCAGGAAGAAAGATTGAAAGATATTATTGAAAAAATACCATTAGAAGACTTAAAGGAAATGATATTTTCACTGGCATCTTCTGATAATTTTCTCTATAACAAAATTATGACAAAATATGCACCGATAACATCACATCAGATAGTTAGACTGAAAAGACAAGTAAGTGATATTGGATATCAATATTCTAATAGAAGTGGATTTGTAGATTATTATCATGTAGAAGATTATATAGACGCGCTAAATACTTTTTTAAATGAGAATATTCCTTTTCTCCTAGAGAAAAAATGCAGGATGGAAGCATTTGAATTAGTAAATTGTATTTTTTACGAGATGGGAAAACGGGATATTGATGATTCAGATGGCGTTCTGAGTTTTGCAGTGGAAACTTGTTATAAATACTGGAAAATGATACTGCAGGAATGCGATGAAAAAGAAAAAGAAAATATGTTTCAATGGTTTCAATCACATCAAAAGAATTATGTGATAGATTATATGGAATATTATATTAGTGAATTTTTAATAAATGAGTTTCACGATGAAAGAATGCTGCGCGAGAATCTCCACATGTTGGATGAACAGATAGATAAGATGCAAAAAGAAAATTACAGAGAAGAATATCGTATTTATTATAATCTAGTAAACAATATAAGTGCTCGGATTCATATTATGAAAGAGTTGGATTATTCAAAAGCAGAAATACGGGAGTATCAGAAGAAATACAAAAAATTTTCTGAAATTCGAAAGATGGAAGTAGAAGAATATCTATCTGAAAAAAAGTATGAAGAAGCTATTGCGATATTAAAGGAAAGTAAAATTTTAGATAGGGATAAAGTGGGATTGGTCGCAGAATATAGTCAACAGCTGATTCATATTTATGAAAAACGAAATATGCAGAAAGAATATGGAGAAGAACTTCGATATCAAGTATTTGAATGTATGCAGCGCAATCTGGATTATATAATAAAATTAAAGAAGTTGTGTTGTGAAACAGAATGGGAAGAACAGAGAGAAAAGTTTTTAAAATCTCAAACTTCTTCATGGGTCAGATATGAATTTTTGGTGGAAGAAGAATTGTTTGGAAGGATGATAATGGAGATTAAAAGAAATAATTCGATCCATGTACTAGATCAGTATGAAAAAGTGTTAAAAAAGTATTTTCCAAGTGAAGTCAGAGATTTATATATACAGTATGTAAAAAATAGAGCAACTCGAACCTTAGATAGAAAAGCCTATAAATATTTGATATATTATTTAAAAAAGATTAAAAAATATCCCGATGGCAAAAGAATTTCACAGGAAATAGCAGATTGTTGGAAAAGAGATTACAGAAGAAGAACTGCTATGATGGATGAGCTTGAAAAAGCAGGATTTTAACGTTAGAAAAAGGAGAATAAGAAAAAGAAGTAGCCTTCAAAAGTGGAAGAAATTGAATCAGATAATGAGATGTAGTATATTTATAATTATAAGGTAAAACAAAAAAGAGAAAGGCAGAGAAAGAAAATGTTAGCATATACATATAAAGAGCAGGGCAAATTTGTACTGGAAGAAAAAGAAAAACCGATGCTTCAGGACGAGCAGGATGCGATTGTTCGTGTGACAATGGCAAGTATCTGTTCCAGTGATCTACATATCAAACATGGAGCAGTTCCAAGAGCAGTTTCGGGAATTACAACAAACATAGGCGGGAAAGACCACGATTTTAATCGTGGGATGATAGTCTTTTGATTGCAAATATGTATAAATTATGATAAAATATACATATGAAAAATGAATATAAACATACAAAAACAACGGTATCGT
>CBCTVZ010000017.1:0-29321 GCA_965150505.1 uncultured Robinsoniella sp.
ACCAGTAGAAGACTGATCGTGAATCATACCAGGAACTTGTCCGCGGTATTCAGCCTTTACCGGAATACAATAGCGGTCGTTTCTCATGGTGATGACGGCATCCTGCAGATAAGTGCGGGAAGAACCGTTGACCATAGAGTTTAACTGGCTTCGTATTTTTTCATGTACAAGTTTCATAGAACGACGGATCTGACGCAGAGCGCTGCTCGCATCGTCACTGATCTCTTCTTCGGACAGAATACAGCGTCTGATTTCAGAGGACAGCGGTGTGAGTGGCTGCAGAGCGTCGAACATTTCATCGAGAGAATCGGGAAGATCCTCATTATGTTCATGTCTGGAATATGCTTTTACTCTGCTGCATACTTCCAGAACTTTACAGATTCGGAGCAGTTCTGTTGTTCCGAGACTGCTTCCTACTTCCAGACCTTTTAAAGAACCACGGATATCGCAGATTCCAGAAAAGGAAAGAGATCCATTTTGATATATACGTTTTAAAGCGTCGCTTGTTTCTTTTTGCAAGAGACGAATCGTATCGAGGTCTGAGGAGGGCAGCAGATTACGACAGAGCTCTTTTCCTAATACAGATCCTGCAAGGTCCGTCAGTTGTGCGATAATTTTGTGATATTCCAGAGTTTTTAAAGCTTTTTCGTTCATAGGTTACCTTCCTGTTTTTTTCCATTATCATTTCGAGCAGAGAAGAAAGAAGCGCCTGTATCTTGGTTTAAGGAGGCAAAACTTTAAAACTGCTCTAAAGTTATTTTAACATAAAATACATAAAAGAAAACAAATATTTACTATAAATTTACAGAACGTTCATACCGTGTGTAATTATGCAGATAATGAATAACATAAAAAAAGAATCTTTGTAAAGAATAAGGTCTGTTCTTCATAGATTATTCATATTTATTTGATAAAATACAAATAGAAATTTGGGGATCGGAGATTTAAAGGAGAATACGTATCGCTATGACATCATTCATAAGAGAAAAGATAAAAAAGAAACCTTTTTATAAAAGAAAATGGTTTGTGAGAATTACTGGGGGAGTGTGTGTAGGCGGTGTTTTTGGAGTAGCGGCAGCTGTAGGGTTTACGATAGCAATACCATGGGCAAGGAAAACTTTTGGAACACCAGAAGTTTACAGCGCTGGCAGACAGATCAGTACAGAGATGATAGACAAGATGGCAGACAAGGAAGCGGACACTACACAATCAAAGATTATATGGCAAGGGGAAAGCTTTGAGGAGATTGATTTAGAAGACATTGAAATTATATTTACAAAAATCAGAGAGATGGCGCAAGAGACGTTAAAGGGGATCGTGCAGGTGACAGGCGCTCACAGCGGTGTGGATGTATTTCAACAGATCTATGAAAATCAGGAAACGGGAAGTGGTCTGCTTATAAAAATAGATACAGAAGACATTTTTATTTTGACGGAGAAGAGAATTTTAGATAAAGCGGAGCGGGTTATTGTCACTTTGCAGGATGGGACTGTTTGTGAGGGCCAAGTCAAAAAAACAGATCCAGTTTCTGGACTGGCAGTTGTGGGGATTTCTACAAAAGAGATTGATGAAGAACAGCTTAAAGAAATGAAAGTGCTGCAATTTACTTCAGATCAGAGTTTATGGAATGGAAAACCGGTGATTGCCATAGGAAGCCCTTTGGGAAACAAAAACTCAGTGGCTTCCGGAGTTATGACTTCCTTTACGAGCGTACCGGTGACAGATGACCTGTATCAGATTGTAAATACAGATATTATTGGAGGAGCGCAGGCAAGCGGAATTTTAGTCGATCTAAACGGAGGAATCGTTGGATTTATTTCTCAGAAATTTGGCGCAGATGAAGCATATAGAACAAGTGGAATCTCAGCAGATGATATCAAGAGAATTTTAAATGACATGGCAGAGAAAGACGAAAAAGTGAAGATGGGGATTACCGGAAAAGATATCGAGGAAAATGTTGCAGAAGAATTAGAGATGCCACAGGGATTTTATGTCATGTCTGTTGCGGAAAATTCTCCGGCAATGTATTATGGGATTCAAAACGGAGATATCATCGTTTCTATGAAGGGTGAGAAAATTTCAGGTCAAAAAGACTACCAAAATGTATTGAAACAGTGTACAATAGGTGAAGAAATTCCGGTTAAAATCATGAGAAAAGTGCGGGATGGATACTCTGAAATGGAGATAAAAGTGAGATTAGAAGCAAAGTAAGCAAAGAAAGGAATAATCATGAAGTATATTGAAACTTTGCGCGAAGGTGAGCGCGTGGCAAACATTTATTTATGTAAATACAAACAATCAGCTGTAACAAAAAATGGAAAAGCGTATGAAAATGTGATTCTTCAAGATAAGACAGGAACGATTGATGCGAAAATTTGGGATCCAAATTCTCAGGGAATCGATGAGTTTGAGGTGATGGACTATGTAGATATTATGGGAGAAGTCACAAATTTTCAGGGAACACTTCAGCTGAATATCAAACGCGTCCGCAAAGCTCAGGAAGGAGAATATGATCCAAAAGATTTTCTTCCGGTCAGTGAACATGATATTGAAGAGATGTACAAAGAATTGCTTGGATATCTCTCAAAGATTCAGAATCCATATTTAAAACGACTTACTGATGCGTATTTTGTTCAGAATGAAAATTTTATCAAACGTTTTAAATTTCATTCTGCGGCAAAGACCGTGCATCATGGATATATAGGAGGATTGTTGGAACATACCTTAGGTGTTTTGAGAATCTGTGATTTCTATGTAAAAACATATTCCTTTTTAAACAGAGATCTTTTATTTACAGCAGCGGCTTTTCATGATGTGGGAAAACTTCAGGAGCTGTCTGCTTTTCCAGAAAATGATTATACAGATGATGGACAGTTATTAGGACATATTATGATTGGCGCAGAACTTGTAGGCGCAAGCATCCGCAGAATCCCTGATTTTCCTAAAAAGTTGGCAAGTGAACTGAAACATTGCATCTTGGCGCACCATGGGGAATTGGAATATGGATCACCGAAAAAACCGGCGCTTGCCGAGGCGGTGGCATTAAATTACGCAGACGATACGGATGCAAAGATGGAGACGATGAAAGAGTTATTCTCAGCAGCAAAAGACAATATGGATTGGCTGGGATATAATCGCCTTTTTGAGTCCAATATCAGAAAGACAACACAGTGGCAGTAAAGAGAGAGAATGATGAAAAAAGATGATTTCGTAACAATAAAAATAGAAGATATGAGCGCGGAAGGAAACGGGATCGGAAAAGCAGACGGATATACGCTGTTTGTAAAAGATGGTGTGATCGGGGATGTGATTGAGGCAAAAATCATGAAAATGAAAAAAAATTATGGATTTGCCAGATTGATGAAAATTATAGAAGCATCGAAAGATCGTGTAACACCGAAATGTCCGATTGCCAGACAGTGCGGAGGATGCCAGATTCAGGAGATGGAATATCAGGCACAGTTGAGATTTAAGGAAAATTTGATAAAAAATCATCTGAAGCGGATCGGAGGATTTGAAAATGTGCCGATGGAGCCGATTGTCGGCATGGAAAATCCGTACCGTTATCGAAATAAAGCGCAGTTTCCAATCGGAACAGACCGAGAGGGCAATGTGATAGCCGGTTTTTATGCAGGGAGAACGCACAGTATTATTCCGGTTGACGATTGTCTGTTGGGAGTAAAAGAAAACAAGGTGATCTTACACGAAGTGCTAGAGTTCATGAGGGAGCAAAAAATTTCCGCTTACGATGAAAAGAGCGGAAAGGGACTGATTCGCCATGTGCTGATTCGCTATGGATTTTTTACAAAGGAGATCATGGTCTGTATCGTCATCAATGGAAAAAAACTTCCGAGAGCAGAAAAGTTGATTGAAAGATTGAAAGCGATTTCTGGGATGACAAGCATCACAGTAAATATCAATGAAAAACAGACGAATGTAATTTTAGGAGATCGGATTGAACTTCTGTGGGGACAGACTTATATTACCGATACCATAGGAGGAATCTCATTTCAGATTTCCCCTCTGTCCTTTTATCAGGTCAATCCTGTTCAGACAGAAAAATTGTATCAGCTTGCTTTAGAATATGCAGGTCTTACGGGAGAAGAGACCGTTTGGGATCTGTACTGTGGAATCGGAACGATCTCTTTGTTCCTCGCGCAGAAAGCAAAACGTGTCTATGGCGTGGAGATTGTGCCGGATGCGATCGCGGATGCAAAGAAAAATGCGGCACAAAACGGAATTACAAATGCTGAATTTTATGTGGGAAAGGCAGAAGAGGTACTTCCACAGAAATATGAAAAAGAAGGAATTTCTGCCGATGTAATTGTAGTAGATCCTCCAAGAAAAGGATGCGATGAAAAACTGTTGGAGACGATTGTAAAGATGAGTCCAAAAAAAGTCGTGTATGTGAGCTGTGACAGCGCGACACTGGCAAGGGATCTGAAGTGGCTGTGCGAGAGAGGATATCAGATCGAGAGAGTAAGGGGAGTCGATCAGTTCGGTCACACTTGCCATGTGGAGACGGTGGCTCTACTAACGAGAAAAACTCAGTAAATGAAAGGGTTCTGCCCATTTTTGGCGTAAATAGACGTATGTTTTACTTCAAGCAGAATGGGTATGAGTGAATTGATTTATCTAGGGACGAGGTAGTCTAAAGTGAAGAAATCAGTAATGAGCTTGATGTTTTAAGGAATGCTTAGAAGTATTGATAACGGAAGTGATGGTATGAACATATGAAGATAAGAAATAGTAAATTCAGTTTGTCTGAAGAGCAAAGAGAGTTCATTGAATTGTCTCTAAAAGGTAGCAATATTCTTGTGGAGGCATGCATAGGAAGCGGAAAAACTACAGCAATTCAGTATTTGTGTGATTTGATACCCCAAGATAAAAAGATCCTGTATTTAACATATAACAAACTTTTAAAACTTGATGCCAAAAGTAAGATTAAGAATAAAAACGTGTTGGTTACAAATTATCATGGGTTGGCATGGCTACTTCTTAAAAAAAATGGTTTATCTGCCGGTGTATCTGATATGATTCAAATGGTTATTAATAAGGTTACAAAGATACCTAAGTATGATGTTTTAATTATTGATGAATATCAGGATATTGAACAGGAACTAGCTGATTTCTTGAATATGATAAAAAAAGCCAATCCTAATATGCAAATTATTGCTGTTGGTGATATGGAACAGAAAATATATGATAAAACTACTCTGAAGGTTCCATATTTTATCAACGAGTTTTTGGGTGAATATGAAAGACTTGAATTTACAAAATGTTTTAGACTCTCTAATGAACTTGCAAGTATGCTTGGGCGAATTTGGGGTAAAAAAATAGATGGGGTAAATGATAATTGCATGGTGGAAGAAATGACGATGAATGAGGTGGTAGAATTTTTAAAGGAATTAGAGCCTTGTGATATCTTATGTCTTGGAGCCAGAAATGGAGATATGTCAGATGTTTTAAATATACTTGAAGAAAAGTATCCGGAAAAATTTAATAAAAATTCTGTTTACGCTAGCATAGCGGATACGGATAGAGGAAGTGTTGAACCGAAAGCAACTTCGGCTATTTTTACTACATATGATAGTAGTAAAGGATTGGAGCGAAAGACTTGTGTGATATTTGATTTTACAGAATCCTATTGGTCAGTAAGGATTAATAAACCGCAAACATCTTATGAGATATTAAGAAATATCTTTTGCGTTGCTGCAAGCAGAGGTAAAGATAAGATTATATTTGTGAAGAGCGATGAAGCAAAGCTTTCCGAAGAAACATTAGCAACCCCTGTGGGACAAAATCTCAAATTTGATGATATGGATATCTCAAACATGTTTGACTTTAAGTATAAAGAGGATATTGAACAATGTTTTGGTTGTTTGGAAGTAAAAAGAATTGTTCAAGAGGACGATTCTGTTATTTTGATTAACAGTAAAGATGGGATGATTGATTTATCACCTTGTATAGGAATATATCAGGAGGCTTCCTATTTTAAAAACTATAGTATTGATATAGATATTCAATTGAAATTGCTAGTATTGGATAAATGGTATCTTTACACGGAGGCGGTAAAAAAATCTTTGTTAGATGAAAAAATATTGTTTCTAACTGCTCTTGATACAAATCAAAATAGATATAAAAAGCAAGTGGAGATTCCATTTGTATCGGACGAACAAAGAGAACAAATTAGAGAGAGATTGAGTTCTATGTTTGAAGAAGATGTTGCTGCACAGGTTGAATGTCAGATTGATTTTTCGGATTCAAAAAATGGAGCATGTATGTTTTCAGCAGTGGGTTATGCTGATGTGATTAAAGAGAATGTGGTATATGAACTAAAGTTTGTTACCGAAGTAACTCATGAGCATTTTTTACAATGTGCATGTTATATGGCTGCCATGAAAATTAAAAAGGGTATTCTCTGGAATACGAGAGATAATTCTATGTATTCTATTAAGATAAAAAGTACAAAAAACTTTATGGACAGTGTAACCAAGGCTATAACAAAAGGTGCAATTCAAAAATACTATAAACCAATTATTAAAGGAAAAAGTATTATTTCACAGATGAAGAAAGGATAATTATGCAATATTTTGCTGTAATAGACACAGAGACAACATGGTCTAATGAAGTTATGTCGATTGGTGTAGTCATTGCAGATGTGGACAATATGATGCCAATACACGCTAAATGTTATATCATTGATCCGGCTTATAAAGAAGGGGGTATGTATAGTTCGGCTCTTTTTGCACATGGCAAGAAAAATACATACTTGGATACGAGAAAAAGATGTTTAGATGGTGTAGAAAAATTATTGAATAAATATAGAGTAAAAAAGATTTTTGCTTACAATGCATCATTTGACAAAATACATTTACCAGAATTAGGGAATTATGCTTGGTGCGATATTATGCGGATAGCAGCTTATAAGCAGTACAATAAAATGATTCCTCCAACCGTTGAGTGTTTTGCTACTGGAAAAATGAAAAGAGGTTATGGTGTTGAAGGAATGCTAAGAATGATTGGTACAGATAAAAGTTATTGTGAGACACATAATGCATATTTGGATGCAATTGATGAACTGAGTATTGTAAGACTGTTGAAGCTTAACTTAGATGTGTACGATGCGGCTATTCTTTAGGATGTTATTTTGAAAGAGCATCAATATAGTAGAAAGGACTATTCGGAAAGGAACAGACTATGATTTAAAATCTTATGATGAGCAATTTGAAAAAGTAATTGATATTGTTGAGTCTGCTAAGGAACGTACGTATCACAAAGTGAATGAGGAACTAATTTTGATGTATCATGATATGGGCGAAAGGGCTAATTATTCTGTACAAACTTTGGAAAAATAATACTGTTTTGTGTCCAAAATGTACCACAAAAACTATAGGACTAGTATTTGTGATATAGATTATAGATTTGAAAGTATAATCAATTAATGAGCGTAAAATAATCAAATGAGGATAATGAGGTAAATGGGAAATCGTAGAAGCGATATCGTGTAATTAGGAAAGAATTTAAGGGAGAAATAAAAATGAGTCGCAAAGATAAAGATATGTATTTGCCGGTATGGCTGTGTGGTTTGGGTATTGGATTTTTGATTGCAACAGTGGTGTTGATAGTATTTGCATGGTTAGCGACAATATATTGTTTGATTGCAGCCATCGTCTGCCTTGGGTTTGGAGTATCTGCTATTCTTTGTTGGAGAAATCAGTGGAGTATGATGGTAGATAATCATACATTTATTTATAGTACAATGTTTGGAAGAAAAATCCAGTATCATTTTTCCGAGATTCGAGATCTAAAAGTGCATAGTGATTCTGCAACGTTGATTTTGGAAAATGGTAAAGTACATATCGAAAGATGTGCCATTATGTCTGATCGATTTGTTGATGCAATCAATGGTGCATTAAAAAAATATAATTTATAAATAAAAAGCTCGGTATTATAGGAGTATAGTAGATGTGCTGATATATTCTCGATGACAGAGTGAAAGAATTATTGCTAAAGAATATATAGAATAGTATGAAAAAGCAGGGTTTATACTCTGCTTTTTTTATTGGAGATAAGGGAATGTCAAATGAAATCAAATCATGAAGCATATACAAAATAAAGATTGGCAGAGGGGAATTAAATAAATTTCCGACATATGTCAAAAATATTATTGACATATGCCAGAAATAGTTCTATACTAAATAAAAAGAAAGACACAGCGCTGTATGGGAGGTGAGAATGTGCCAAGACCAAAGAAATGCAGAAAAATATGTCAGATGCCTCAGACACGGGAATTTCATCCTGTAGGCAATATGCCATGTGAGTCTGCGGTGATCTTGACAGTAGATGAATATGAAGCAATTCGTCTGATCGACAAGCAAGGTTTTTCTCAGCAAGAGTGCAGTAATTATATGCAGGTTGCGAGAACGACTGTCCAACTGATTTATAATTCAGCCAGAAAAAAATTGGCAGATGCCTTGGTGGATGGTCTTCCTCTTCGGATTGAAGGTGGTGACTATCAGCTTTGTGATGGAAAGGAATCAGAGTGTGGATGTGGCGGATGCAGAAGACATCGTCTTGCCTGCGCACAAATGAAAATGAAAGAAGATGGTATAATGAAAATAGCAATTCCGTTGGATGAAAACAAACAGGATGTTTGTATCGTTTTGGCTCGCGCTCCTTACTTTCTGTTTCGTGAGGAAGGAAAGGATGTGATTGTAGAAAATCCAGCAGCTCAGGCTCAGGGTGGAGCTGGAATTCAAGCAGCACAGTTTTTAGTGGATAACGATGTGAATGCTCTGATTACAGTTCGATGCGGTCAGAATGCCGCAGATGTATTCAAGGCAGCAGATATAAAAATTTATAAATCCGTAAACAAAGCCGCTGCGGATGATTTGACTGCATTGGAAGAAGGAAAGTTAGAAGAACTGACTCACTTCCATGGCGGTTTCCACGGTGTTCAATGAAAATTGCCTGTCTAAGCGGTAAAGGCGGCGCAGGTAAAACGCTCGTTGCAGTCAATCTGGCGGCAGTGGCAAAAACAGCCACATATATTGATTGTGATGTAGAAGAACCAAATGGACGATTATTTTTGAAACCGAAGGACGTTCAGAAAAATATTGTAAGTTCTCTTCTTCCGGAGTTTGATGCTGAAAAATGTAATGGATGTAAAAAATGCGTGCAGTTTTGCCGTTTTCATGCCTTAATGTATATCAAGGAAAAACCAATGGTCTTTTCTGAGGTTTGCCACAGCTGTGGAGGCTGCATGATGGTCTGTCCAGAAAATGCCATTACGGAAAAACAAAAGCCGATTGGGATACTTGAAATCGGAAAACATGACAACCTTCGTGTTGTGACAGGAATTTTAAATCCAGGGGAGGCTTCTGGTGTGCCTGTCATTCGAGAAGCATTGAAACAGGCGGAGGGTGTGACGATCATTGATTGTCCTCCGGGAAGCGCTTGCTCTGTCATGGAAAGTGTGATGGATGCAGATTACTGTGTTTTAGTGGCAGAAGCCACCGCATTTGGATTCCACAATTTTAAGATGGTATATGAACTGGTAAGTTTGTTGGGCAAGAAATGCGGTGTTGTGATAAATAAACAGGAAATACCTTTTGAACCGTTAGAAACATTTTGCAAAGAACAACATTTAGATGTGATTGCGAGGATTCCATACGATCCGGAAATAGCTGCTCTCGCAGCAGATGGTCAGATTGTCTCAGAAAAAAATGAGCAGGCTCATAAGATTTTTGCAGAATTGTTTGACAAGATCGGAGGTGCTATATGAAACGGCTTTTGATTCTCAGCGGTAAGGGAGGAACTGGAAAAACGACAACGGCAGCGACATTTATTCGTTTTGCTCAGGCAAAAGCCATTGCAGACTGCGACGTAGATGCCCCAAATCTTCATCTTGTCACACAACAAAAAGTTTGTCCGACAGTCACCGATTTTTTCGGCGGTGACAAGGCAATGATTGATCCTGAGAAATGTATCGGGTGTGGAAGATGTGAAGAACACTGCCGTTTTGATGCTGTGAAACAGACAGACGGAAAATATAAAGTAAATGAATATGCCTGTGAAGGTTGCGGTGTCTGCGCTTATGTCTGTCCAGAAAATGCCGTGACATTGAATACCGATGTGGCAGGCAGAAAAGAACTGTATCTGGATGATGATGAGGATACCGTATTTTCGACGGCGACTCTGAAAATGGGACGTGGAAATTCTGGAAAGCTAGTCACAGATGTTAAGATGGCGATGCTGAAAAATGCGCCGGAAACAGAACTTGCCATCATTGATGGATCACCGGGAATTGGATGTCCTGTCATTGCATCCGTCAGTGGAATGGATTTGGTGCTTGTGGTAGCAGAACCGAGTCTGTCCGGTATCAGTGATTTAAAACGATTGATTACGACTGCTGAAACGTTTCAGGCAAAATTGGCAGTCTGTGTCAATAAATGGGATGTCAGTCCCGAAAATACAAAAGCAATTCAAACTTTCTGCGAGGCAGAAAAGATCCCATTTGTGGGAAAGATTCCTTATGATAAAAGCGCATCGAAAGCAAGCAATGAAGGTTTCAGTTTAGCTGATATCGATTGTCCTGCAAGAGATGCTCTAAAAGAAATTTTTAAAAATATAAGTCAAATATTGGACTTAAAACAAAGAGAAAAGGAGAAATTATTATGAAAATTGCAGTAGCAGCTATGGGCAATACAGTTGCCGGTCATTTTGGTCATTGTGAAAACTTTATCTTCTTCGATACAGCAGATGGAAAGATTACTTCTGTCAATTCTGTTCCGAATCCTGGACATCGTCCTGGCTTTTTGCCTAATTTTCTGGCAGATAACGGTGCAGAAGTGATTATTTCCGGCGGCATGGGCGGCGGCGCTGTAGATATCTTTAATGAACGTGGTGTAGAAGTAATTATCGGCGTTCAGGGAGATGCAACAGAAGCAGTGGAAACGTATCTGCGTGGCGAACTCGTTTCTACAGGTTCAATCTGCCACCATCATGAACACGCAGATGAGTGCGGAGAACATAAATAATATGTGATGACATCACGGTGATTTTTGCCGTGATGTTTTATTATATTATTCAAAGGAAAATAAATAAAAGAATATAAAAAAGTTATATAAAAAGTTATATAAAAAAGGAAGATAGGCAAAACTATAAAAATAATGATATTGTGGAAAAACAAATAAAAGGAGGAAACGAAAATGGAAAAAAAGAACCCTTTTGCTGGTACGAAAACAGAAAAAAACTTATGGGAAGCATTCGCTGGAGAATCTCAGGCGCGCAACAAATATACCTATTTCGCTTCTGTCGCTAAAAAAGCGGGGTTTGAGCAGATCGCTGATTTATTTTTAAAGACAGCAGAGAATGAGAAAGAACATGCAAAACTGTGGTTTAAAGCGTTAGGTGAGATGGGCGATACCGCAGAAAATCTGCTTCATGCTGCGGAAGGTGAAAATTATGAGTGGACAGATATGTATGATCGCATGGCAAGAGAAGCAGATGAGGAAGGATTTCATGAGCTGGCAGAGCAATTCAGAGGCGTTGCTGCGATTGAGAAGAGCCATGAAGAACGTTATCGTAAATTACTGCACAATGTAGAGGCGAAAGAAGTCTTTGAAAAGAGTGGCGTAACTTTATGGGAATGCAGAAACTGCGGTCATATGGTAATGGGAGTGAAAGCTCCTGAAATCTGTCCTGTCTGCAAACATCCTCAGGCATTTTTTGAAGTTCATAAAGAAAACTATTAATACAAATGATAAGATGAGGGAAATGTTCTGCTTTAGATAGAAACAGACACAAATTCTTCCGATGTCAGAAGAAATTCTTCAGCAGATAGGATTTCTATTTATAGGAAACCACGCCTCATGGCAGGGAATCTGACTTTAGACGGGGTAATTCATAGGATGAAGGATTCTTCGTACATTGCTATTGTATTGAGATCAAATATCATGTATAATAGCACAATGAAAATGCGATAAAAAACGGAGGAAGAAGGATGGAGGTCAAGATAAAAGGAAGATCGCCGGTTTGGTATTGGGCGTTTTTAATTATTGGAAATGCAATTTTTATTCATCAGTTAATTTTTAACCGGAATAATGTACAGTCACTGATTTTTGGTCTGATAGGAGTCAATCTTGTCTTTCTGCCGATTGTGGTGAGAAATGTGGTTGTCATTGATGACAAAGACAAGATGGTATGGCAGAAGATGGGATTTTTCAGAGAGAAGATCCAGATTTCACACATTAAGGAAATCCAGAGAAAACCTTCTAAAATTTTCAAAAATTCAAAACTTTTTGAAAAAATGATTCTGAAAGGATCAGGAAAAGAATATATGCTGGTTTCAGTAAAGGATCAGGAAAAACTGATCAGTGAACTGCAAAAAAGAAAGAAAAATCTGAAAGTGTCCTAAAAACAGATGGATATATTTTCAGAGAGAAGAAAAGGAATCGCTGTGCGAAATATTCGCATACAGCAATTCCTTTTTTTATGGAAAAAGCAGTCAGTTTAAAACAATCCAGTTTTCTCCGTATTCTTTTACAGAACCGATGACAGAAGCCTCTGGGATCTGGGTTTGAAGTTCACGCAGACATGGCGCTGCTTCTTCTTTTGGAAGAGCAATCAATAAGCCTCCGCTTGTCTGCGGATCGTATAAAATATCCTGCATCGTTCGGCTGATCTCATTTTTCAAGAATACGCCGTCTTTTGTATATTCACGATTTCGATATGCGCCGGCAGGGATCAATCCCATATCGGCAAACTCCCATGCTTCACTGTGGAAAGGAACATTTTTCGTATCAATATGGATGGTACATCCGCTTCCCTGCGCCATCTCAAAACAATGACCCATCAGCGCAAATCCCGTTACATCGGTACAGCTATGGACATGATAGCGAAGCATGATATCGCGCGCCGTCTTATTTAGCGTTGTCATCTGGCGATAAATTTTGTCCAGCAAAGCCTTGTCTGCCAGATCTGCTTTGGCAGCCGTTGTGATAATGCCGATGCCGAGCGGTTTTGTCAAAATCAATACATCGCCAGGTTGGGCGTTGCTGTTTGTCAGCACTTTTTTTGGATGAACAAAACCAGATACGGCAAGTCCATAGATTGGCTCTGCACCGTGAATCGTATGACCGCCTGTTATGATAGCGCCGGCTTCATATACCTTTTCGTATCCTCCACGCAGAATTTCCTGAACCGTTTTCTGATCCATGCTTTCAGCGATGCACATGATATTCAGAGCAAGTTTTGGCGTACCGCCCATGGCATAGACATCACTCAGGGCATTTGCAGCAGCGATCTGACCGTAGAGAAAAGGATCGTCCACGATGGGAGGAAAAAAATCAGTTGTCTGCACAAGCGCCGTATCAGAATTGATCACATATACGCTAGCATCATCGCTTTTATCATATCCTACAATCAGATTCGGGTCTGTGTGCGTGCGAAAACCCTCCAACATATGCACAAGAGTGCCGGCCCCTACTTTAGCGCCACATCCGGCGCATCCAGCAAGTTTTGTTAATTTTACTTCTGTTTCCATAAAAAACCTCCTAAAAAAAATAAAAAAAGAGAGCGCTTTTTTCGCAAGCACCCTCAAAATTTGTCAGCTTTCTTCAGCGCGATATACTGTCCTGTAACCTTGGTCTGTGATTTCTACAATCTGTTCCACTTCTTCTTGACAAGCGCTGTCAGGGAGAATCAGTTCGCCGTCATAGCGTACGCAAGTGCCGCAACTGCTGCTTAAATCGCGCGGAACAGGCATAATCTGTGCGTTTTGATTGTCTTTTTCACATAATTTTTTATATCGAATTGCGCCAAAGTGCGAATAAAATGTGGCGATGTACGTCATTTTGTAAAAGTCAGCGTGTACTCGCCGTCTTTTTCTGTTATGCTTGTATGATATCCTTGATGTTCCGCATAACGAGTTGTATTTTCTTTTGAAGCGTGGTTATCCACGATGATCTGGTAAGATGGTTCCATTGAACTCATTGCTTTTCTAAGCATAATGACAGGCTCTGGACAGGAAAGCCCTCTTGCATCTAAAATCTTCATGATCAATTCTCCTTTTTCTTATTTTTCTTTCCGAAATGTATTGAGGCAGGCGATGACAGCGACAACTGCAATACCGATCATGACTGCAATTTTTCCATTTGCAGTAGGTCCGTTTGCACTTGCGGCAAGACCAAAATTATGACAGAATGCAGCTCCAACCATCAGACCAAGTACCGTGATAGCGCTGTCTGAATTTCCCTCTCCGGAGAGAACGAGCTGGCGTAAAGGACATCCGCCTAACAGTACACAGCCAAATCCAGTCAGATACATACCCAGAAAATTCCACAGCCCGTCAGTATGGGCAACTGGCTGACCAGCAAATCCAAGTTGGAAATACGTTCCAGATGTGACAGCAGTCAGGATCAAATTGCAGACAAGCGCGCTGACAAGGATTGCTAAAAATCCAAGCAAAAGTTTCGACTCACGAAACAGGATCATGTCACGGATTCCACCAACCATACAAAGGCGAGTACGCTGGGCAAGTGCGCCTACAATCAGACCAGCCGCAAGGCTGATGAGGATGGCAGCGTGTTTTCCGCCAGGCCCGCCGTCTGCTGCTGTAAAGTAGATAAAAGCAGGCGCTGCGACAAGCAAAATGAAAAACACAACTTGAATAGCCGGAAACAGAAAACCTTCTGTCTTGGAAAGGCGGTAGGTACGTTTTAAAGTGTATCCTTTATTGAGGAAGAATACGCCGGTTAAAATACCGACTGCAAATCCGGCAAATCCCAAAAGCGCATTGAGATCTCCTCCAGCAAGACGCAAAATCATGCGGAATGGGCATCCAAGGAACATGAGACAGCCAATCATGACAAAAAATCCCAACACAAAACGAGTCAAAGGCGAACTGCCTCCCTTAGAAGCAAATTCTTTTTTAAATACTGCCAATAAAAAGCTGCCAAGTACAAGGCCAATAATTTCAGGGCGTATGTATTGGACGGCTGATGCGGAATGAAGCCCTAGAGCGCCCGATGTATCACGCAAAAAACAGGCGATACAAAATCCCATATTGGCAGGATTTCCAAAAAATACAAGCAAAGATGAGATCACACCGATGATACATCCGGCAAGCAAAATCCATTTTTTTTCTGTTTTCAATTTCATATTTTTTCTCCTTCCTTAATCTTACTATTAGGATATCACTGCCGTATTTTACTGTCCAATGACATTTATCAATAATTCCTTTTGATTTATTAGATATCATAATAAATATATGATATACTAAAAAACAGAGGAAAATCAGGATCAGAGAAGGAGCAAAGAGAATGAAAAAAATTTATTTTGATCATGCGGCCACAACCTTTCCAAAACCAGATGAGGTGTCTGAGGCGATTTATCATTATATAAAAGAACAAGGATGCAATATCAACCGTGGCTGTTACAATCAGGCATATCAAGTTGAAGAGCAGGTCTATGGGACAAGAAAAATGGTCTGCGAGTTGTTTCATGGGGAAGACTGCAAAAATGTGATTTTTACAAGAAACGTCACAGAAAGTTTAAATGTGATTTTGAAAGGATTTTTAAAATCAGGAGATCATGTGATTGTTTCTTCGATGGAACATAATGCTGTGATGCGTCCTTTAGTTCAGTTGGAAAAGCAAGGGATTTCTTTTTCAAGGGCAATCTGTGAGCCGGATGGAAGCCTGAAAATAGAACGGCTTGAGGAATGCAGGAAAGAGAATACGAAGGCAGTCATTATGACGCACGCAAGCAATGTGTGCGGAACAATTTTGCCGATCGAAGAAGTGGGAAAATTTTGTAAGAAAAATCATCTGAAGTTTGTTGTGGACAGCGCGCAGACAGCAGGAATATTAGAAATTGATATGAAAAAAATGAATATCGATGCGCTTGCCTTTACAGGACACAAGGGACTGATGGGGCCTCAAGGAATCGGAGGATTTTTGATAACGAAAGAAATGGCGCGACAGATCGAACCTTTGATTACAGGCGGAACAGGAAGTATCAGCGATAAAGAGGAAACGCCGGCTTTTCTGCCGGATCGTTTTGAGGCTGGCACGCTGAATATTCCAGGAATTTTAGGACTTCGCGCTGGATTGGAATGGCTGAATAAAACAGGCATGGAAACCATTCGCAGACAGGAACAGATTTTGACAAAACAATTTTTGGAGGGACTGAAAAAAATCGATGGGGACGGAACGAAAATAAGGATTGTCGGAAAAGAGGGAATCGAAGGTCGGACAGGCGTTGTATCAATCGAGACAAAAACAAAAGAAATGGCGCAAGTTGCATATGAGCTGGATGAAAGATATGGAATTATGACAAGGGTGGGACTGCACTGCGCGCCTTCGGCACACAAAACACTTGGCACATATCCGTCAGGTACGATTCGATTTTCTTTTGGATTTTGGAATACAGAAGAAGAAGTAGAGCTTGCTGTTCAGGCGCTGCGAGAACTGACGGAGGTGTGAGATGGAATTTAAACAGCTCCAGTCTTTTGTGGCAGTTGTGAAATATAGAAGTTTTACAAAAGCGGCAGAGCATCTGTTTTTGTCTCAGCCTACAATCAGCACGCACATTCAAATGTTGGAAGAGGAATTTCAATCGAGACTGATTGTGAGGACGACAAAGAAACTTGAAATTACGCAGAGAGGAAAAGAATTGTATGAATTTGCAAGTCAGATGCTGATGCAAAGAGACAGTCTTTTAAAACGTTGGAGTCAGGAAAATCAAAAGGTGATACAGATCGGAGCTTCTACGATTCCTTCTGCATATATTTTGCCAGAAATTTTGCCAAAGTATCGAATAGATCACGAGGAAATCGAGTTTCACATTCATCAGACAGACAGTCAGGGAGTGATAGACGGTCTGATAAATGGAAAATTTGAAATGGGGCTGGTCGGAATGATGGGGCAGGAAGAAGAGATTTCTTTTTTACCGTTTTATCAAGATTCGATTGTGCTGATCACGCCAGTAACCGAGCCATTTTTAACGATGAAAAAAGAAAAAGAGATCTCGCTACAATCTTTTTTACATATGCCTTTTATCATGCGGGAGAAAGGAAGCGGAAGTAAAAGATGTGCGGAATCTTATCTCGAAAGGATGGGGATTCAGGAAAAAGATTTGAATATAACGGCGCGCTTAAATGATCAGGAATCCATCAAAAATTTAGTGGCGAGCGGTCTTGGAATTTCTATCATATCGGAAACGGCGGCAAAAAATTTTGAAACGGCAAACAAGATTTTAAGCTTTAGACTGCCGAAATACAAAGCCGTGAGAAATCTATATATTGCTTACAGAAAGGGATTTATTTTAAAAGAAAATACAAAAAATTTTATTTCATTTTTGAAAACTTATTATGGATCTTGTGATATAATTTAAAAAAAAGAGAGGAGAAAACAGATGATAATAGAAGGAAATCAAAAGGAAAAAGACGCGATGAAAGCATTCCATGAGGGAGATCGCGCGAAAGGATTAAAACTGCAGGAAGAATTTGCATCAGAGTTTCGAGAAGAGTACAAGGAAAAGGATCACTGTTCCTGTAAAAAAGCGTGTCGGTATCATGGAAATTGTAAAGAATGTGTGGCAATACACAGAGCGCATCAGGAACACGTACCAAATTGTATGCGTCCGATCATCAATAAAAAGATTAAGCTGTTATCAGAATTGACGGAACATACCATTGCCAATGAAATTGAACCGCCAAAGGAAGTTTTGAGAAAAGAATAGTACGGAATAAAAAATAGAGAAACGAACAGAGAAAAAAGAGTTTTATTGTATTTTTTTTCTGCATGTGATATGCTAATTATATAAAAAATATACAGAAAGGAGAGTTCTATGCAGAAAAAAAGAAAATCTTCTCAATGGTTAAAAGCAGGAATGATCATACTGCTTTTAATTTTAGTTGTTGCAGTTGTTATATTTGCGAAAGAACTAAAAGAAGAAAAACAGGAAAGAAAAGAAGCAAAAATGTATAACTTACAGACTGCGGCAGAAGCATCCGGTATTCCAATAGAGCTTTACTATGGAGATCAAAATGCAGAGTTTATCATTAAACGAGAAGTAAAAGTCCCGCAGATCAATCCTGAAAGTTTGACAAAAGCTTTGACAGAACAGGGAATCTTGGCATCTGGAATAAAGGTACTCTCCCTGAAACAAAGCACACAAGACGGAAAAGAACTGCTGGATATTGATTTTAATGAGAAATTTCGGGAGACGTTGTTTAGCCTTGGGACATCAGGAGAGCGGATTTTTATGGGCAGCGTGATCAATACTTTTTTGAGAGCCTACGATGCAGATGCTGTGAAGATTACAGTAGAGGGAGGCGCTTTAGAGAGCGGTCATATTATCTATGATAAATATCAAAACTTTTATGGTCAGGTACAGCAGAGACTGAAAGTCACTTATCCAGTGGAAGATGGAGCAGATGAGACCGTGGAAGTGCTGAAAATGTACAGCGATCTGGGATTTGCCACCGTATATGATGAACATAATTTTGCACATGTAAAAGAAATGGAAAATGAAGTAGTCTTTTCTGATTTGAAAAGTATAGAAGAGGCAAACAAGAAGGCATTTTTAAAAGTAACCCGTACAGAAGAAAGTCTGCAAAGTCTTGGAAAAGATGTTCAGACAGAGATACCAGGCGCTAAGATTGAAGATACCGATAAAGCGTTTGGAAAAAATCGAGACAGCGCCATCTTTTTCTCCTATATCCAAAATGAAGGAAGAAAAGGGGAAATTTATCTGTGTGAACATAATGAATTTACATATCGAATTGAGATCAGTTGTACAGAGAATGACAGCAGTCTTTGGGGACAGCTACAGATGATGGTCGATGAATTTTATTTTGTAGATTAGTGAAAAATGGGTAGAAAAAAATAAAAATTTTGGCAGAAAACAGTGATTGGATGGTGGTAGAAATACATCAGAGTCACTGTTTTTTTTGAGAGAAGAATGTCAAGATAAGCGCTTTTATGGGGCGGAAAGTTCACTGTATTAACTCGGTAAAATTATAATAGAAATTTGATTTACAGTGTGATATACTAAAAACTAAATGACACAAGGCAATTTATTTTTGCATGATAAGCTGGAATCCCCTGGCGTAAAGCAAGCAGCAGTTCAGGGGAAAAGTGAGGAGGAACTTTTATGAGCAATCAGTATAAGATTGAGACAAAATGTATACAGTCAGGATGGAAACCGAAAAAAGGTGAGCCAAGAGTCCTGCCGATTTATCAGAGTACAACATTCAAATATGATACGACAGATGAGATGGGAAAACTGTTTGATTTGGAAGAAGAGGGATATTTCTATACTCGTCTTCAGAATCCTACAAACGATGCGGTAGCCGCAAAGATTGCAGATTTAGAAGGCGGTGTGGCAGCCGTTTTGACTTCTTCTGGACAGGCGGCAAACTTCTATGCTGTGTTTAATATCTGTGAGGCTGGAGATCATATCGTATGCGCCGCAGCCGTTTACGGAGGAACATTTAACTTATTCGGAGTTACGATGAAGAAATTAGGAATTGACTGCACTTTTGTGGATGCAGATACGTCTGAGGAAGAAATTGCAAAAGCATTCCGTCCAAATACAAAGGTATTATTTGCTGAGACGATTGCAAATCCAGCTCTCGTTGTTCTGGATATTGAAAAATTTGCTAAGATTGCGCATGAACATGAAGTGCCATTGATCGTGGACAACACATTTGCGACACCGGTAAACTGCCGTCCATTTGAGTGGGGAGCAGACATTGTAACGCATTCTACCACAAAATATATGGATGGTCATGCGATGCAGGTCGGAGGAGCGATTGTAGACAGCGGAAACTTTGACTGGGAAGCATATGGAGACAAATATCACGGACTGACACTTCCAGATGAATCTTATCATGGCGTAGTCTATACGAAAAAATTTGGCAAGAAAGCATACATCACAAAGGCGACAGTTCAGCTGATGCGTGATCTGGGATCTATTCCAGCGCCGATGAACTGCTTCTTGCTGAATGTTGGTCTGGAGACATTGCCTCTTAGAGTAGAGCGTCATTGCTACAATGCTCAGAAAGTAGCAGAATTTTTAAATGCGCATGAGAAAGTATCTCATGTCAACTATGCAGGACTTCCAACAGATAAATACCATGAATTGGCAAAGAAATATATGCCAAACGGAACTTGCGGTGTAATCTCATTTGAATTAAAAGGCGGAAGAGAAGCGGCTGTGAAATTTATGGATGGTCTGAAGATGGCTGCGATTGTGACACACGTTGCAGATTCGAGAACAAGCGTACTTCATCCGGCAAGCCATACGCACAGACAGATGAACGATCAGCAGCTTGCTGAGGCAGGCGTATCACCGGGAATGATTCGTCTTTCTATTGGAATTGAACATGCGGATGATATTATTGCTGATTTAAGTCAGGCTTTAGATCTTGTATAAGTGAAAAAATTTAGAAACGTTAATTATAAATAGGGTACAGCAGATAGGAGAGAACGATAAATCAATTTTTATATGGTTCTCTCCTATCTTTATAAAACCATAACTAGAAAATCCATTGCTTTTTGGAGACGGAAAGCTCACAAGAGAAGGAAAGTAGGAAAACATGATTTATTTGACAGGGGATACGCATTGTCCGATTGATATGAGGAAATTGCGAAACAGAAATCTGCCGAAAGATCTGGCGACAAAACAGGATTATCTGATCATCTGCGGAGACTGTGGACTTGTATGGGAGGGAGCGAAGGAAGAACAGTATTGGCAGAAACAGATCGAAGCAAAGAAATTTACGACGTTATTTATTGACGGAAATCATGAAGACCATCAGCGATTGGCAGAATATGAAGAACAGATTTGGAATGGCGGAAAGATTCATAAAATACAAAATAGTATTTTTCATCTGATGAGGGGCGAGATTTTTGATCTGGATGGAATCCGTTTTTTTACGATGGGAGGCGCAGCTTCCACAGATCGAGATAGAAGAAAAGAGGGATTTGATTGGTTTCCTGAGGAAGTGCCGTCGCAAGAAGAGTGCGACCATGCTTGGAACAATCTGGAACGTGTCGGATGGAAGGTGGATCTTGTATTGACGCACACAGCGCCAACAAGACTTGTACAGAAAATAGGAAGAGGAGACAGGGCAGATCATTTTACTGATTTTCTGCAGGAGATATCAGAAAAACTCATTTACAGTCATTGGTATTTTGGACATTTTCATGATGACGTACAACTAGATGAACGTCACACATTGCTGTATCAGAAGATCATACCGGTACAAAAAGCAGAATCCAACGTATTTTAAGCGCAGGAGTGTCGGTTGAAACCACTTTTGATTTGTGATATGATAGAAAAAAAGAGGAGGATAGAAAAATGAAATTTTTTCATATTTCGGATGTCCATTTGGGAGATTCACCGGATCAGGGCTTTCCGTGGAGTGAGATGAGACAAAAAGAGATTTGGAAGAGCTTTCGGGCATTCATTCAAAAGGTATCAGAAAGGCAAGTAGATTTGCTGTTGATTGCCGGTGATTTATTTCATCGTCAGCCTCTTCTACATGAAGTAAAAGAAATCAATGAGTTATTTTCTACAATTCCGCAGACAAAGGTTGTCCTGATTGCGGGAGAGCATGATTATCTTCATTCAGATTCCATCTATCTGAAATTTCAGTGGAGTCCGAATGTCTTTTTTTTGAATACAAGAGAGTGCAGCGGCGTTTATTTTCCAGATTTGAATACAGAAGTATATGGACTGAGCTATTTTGAAAAAGAAATTACAGAACCGTTGTATGACAATATTTCTCCGCAAAATAACGGATGCTTCCATATTTTGCTGGTGCACGGAGGCGATGAAACGCATATTCCGATTGATAAAAAGAAGATCTCAAAATCAGGATTTCAGTATGTGGCGTTGGGGCATTTACATAAGTCGCAGACAGTCGTAGATTATATGGCATATTACAGTGGCTCTTTAGAACCGCTGGAAAAGAGTGACTTAGGACCTCACGGTTACATAGAGGGGGATGTTGATCCGTATGGCAGAATGCGGATTCGATTTGTGCCGTGGGCAAAGCGGGAATATTTGATTTTACCTGTGACTTCGACAGAGGAGTTTACGGATCAAGATTTGAAAAAACAGGTAAATGAGATCATTCAAAAAAGAGGAAAACAGCATTTTTACAGAATTTTAATCGACGGTGTCCGTGATCCGGCTGTACATTTTGATTTAGAAGGATGTAAGCAGTTTGGAAATATTGTTGAGATTACGGATCAGACGACTCCAGTTTATAATTTCCGAAAATTACTTTTAAAAAATGGGGATAATCTGCTGGGGCGTTATATTCGTCATTTTCAGACAGGCGCTTTAAGCGAAGAGGAAAAAGAGGCGCTGTATGCAGGAGTTGACGCGCTGCTCGACACAAAGAGGTAAAGAGTTTATGGAAATTAAGGAGCTTCAAATCAAACATTTTGGAAAATTTCGGAATCAAAGCATTCGTTTTCACGGAGGAGTGAATATTCTCTATGGAGAAAACGAGATGGGAAAGACAACCCTACACGCTTTTATTCGGGCAATGTTGTTTGGGATGGAAAAAGAAAGAGGGAGAGCCTCTAAAAATAACGAATACGTTTTACGCGAACCGTGGGATAACCCTTCTTACTATGCAGGCTCGATTCGTTTTGAGAGCAAAGAAAAAGTATATCGTCTTACCAGAAATTTTAATGAGAAAGAACAAAGCGCAGAGCTTTTCTGTGAGACGGATGGCATAGAACTTCCGGCTGATCAGGAACATATCCGCGAACTGTTGGATGGATTTAGTGAGACTGCATTTTGCAATACTGTTTTTGTGGGACAAAGAAGCAGTGAGACAGCATCTGAGCTGGCAGATGAGATGCGTAATTTTATCACAAATTATCAAGAAGAAGGCATAGGAGAACTGAATGTAAAAGAGGCGCTGAGCCAGATAAGAGAAAAACGTCAGGATCTTGAGCGAATAAGAAAACAAAAACAGGATGAAAAGAAAGAAAAAATAAAGCAGACAAAAGAAAAAATAGAGAAGACAGAGAAAGTATTGTCTGAGTTAAGAAGCGTTGTGGAAGATCAGAATAATCAGTTGATTCAAAAAAGAGACCGGAGATCGCAGTTTGTCCATTCTCGACAAGAACCAGAGAAGAAACAAAAGGGAAATATAGGACTTTGGGTGGCGGCCTTTTTGTTTCAAGTCTTTTTTGGCGCTCTGGCAGTGATGGTCTCTATTTTCGATTTTTCACCGTGGCTTCTGGCAGTGATTGCGGCGGTAGATCTAGTTGTTTTGATTATTTTATTTTTACAGATTCAAACAAAAAAACAGAGAGCAGAAAAAAGAAGTCTTGACCAGCAGCGAAAAGAAGAAGAGATCATAAAGAAAATGGAACTGGAAGAAGAAAAGCTGAATGGAAAACAGGAAATTTTTCAGGAAGAGATTCGAGAACGCATGATGCAGTTGGGAAATATGAGAGAAATATTAGAAGAAGCAGATCAGGAGAGCGAACAGGAAAAAATCATGGATCGCAAAATAGCTGGGCTTCAGATTGCAGAAAATACAATGCGTGAATTATCGAGCCAGATGTATCAGGAATTTAGTGAAAAATTAAATGAGACGATCTCTGAGATTCTTGCCAGAATTACGAGAGGGCGATACTCAAAAGTTTTTCTGGATGAAAACTTGAATATCCGGATTGATTCTGGGGAGCATCTTCTTTATCTGTATCAGGTGAGCAGAGGAACGATGGATCAGATTTATTTTGCGCTTCGCATGGCGGTGGGAGAATTTTTTTTCAGAGAAGAGAAACTGCCTGTAATCTTGGATGATGTGTTTGTCATGTACGACGACAGAAGACTAAAAGAGGTATTGCGGTGGTTATTTTACAGCAATCGTCAAGTATTGCTGTTTACTTGCCACAAAAGAGAAAGAGAACTCCTTCAGGAAATCATAAAAGAAGAAGCATAATTTTGTCTCACAGAAAAAATAATTTTATTTTTATATCATAAGAAAAATTATTTTATATTATTAAAAAAGATCGTCTGATATCAAAAAAAGAGGGCGGTGCAAAGTCGAATTTGATTTTGCACCGCCCAAATTTTTATTTGTTTTTATGTTTTGCAAGGAATTTCTGAATACGGTCAGTCGGATTCAGCAGAGAGCTGATAGACGCATCGTGATTCAGCGTATCAATAATATAAGCGATATATTTGCTCATATCACAGTTTACATAGTATGGTTTGGAAAGCAATTCAGGAGTCTGATATACAAGGTTTGTTGTCAGAACGAAGTCAAACAGTCCCTGTTCATAAGCCTCATCAAATTTTTCCATACCATTTGTGAAAAGACCAAATGTTGCGCAGATGAAAATACGTCCTGCTTTTCTGGATTTTAATTCTTTTGCAACGTCAATCACACTTCCACCGGAAGAAATCATATCATCGATAATGATCATATCTTTTCCTTCCACATCTGTTCCCAAAAATTCGTGAGCTACAATCGGGTTTGTACCATTTACAATGTGAGCATAATCTCTTCTCTTATAGAACATACCCATATCAACACCAAGTACGTTTGCCATATAGATAGCACGACCTGTACCGCCTTCATCTGGGCTGATTACCATCAGATGCTGAGGATCAAGGGAAATGTCAGGAGCGGCGCGGAATAAACCTTTGATGAACTGATATGCCGGCTGTACCGTCTCAAATCCATGAAGAGGAATTGCATTCTGAACACGAGGATCGTGCGCGTCAAATGTAATGATATTGTCTACATTCATATCTACTAATTCCTGCAGAGCAAGCGCACAGTCGAGAGATTCACGGCTTGTACGTTTATGCTGACGGCTTTCATATAAGAATGGCATGATGACAGTAATTCTTTTTGCTTTTCCTTCTACAGCTGCGATGATACGTTTTAAATCCTGAAAGTGATCATCTGGTGACATATGATTTACATGACCGCACAGAGAGTAAGTCATACTGTAATTGCAGACATCCACTAAGATATATAAGTCGTCACCGCGGACAGATTCCTTAATGACTCCCTTTGCTTCTCCAGAACCAAAGCGAGGGGTTGCAGCCTGAATGATGTAATTATCTCTTTGATATCCCTCAAATGCAATGGTTGCAGCGCTGGAGTGATCTCTTTCCTGACGCCATTTTACAAGGTAAGCGTTGATTTTTTCTCCAAGTGTTTTACAGCTTTCCAGCGGAATAATACCAAGAGATCCGACAGGAATAGTTTCAAGATTGCGTTCATCTGTTGTTTGCATGATATCTTCTCCTTCATTTGTGATAATAATTCGATAACTGGCTACTCTAGTTTACCATATAGATTTTTATGGTCAAGCTTTTCTTCCTGATAATTTTTTTTGAATGCGAATATCGTCCCCGATCAGCTTGCACATCGTGTAATTGCTGGTGATTCTGGAAAAGACGCGCTCAGAATACGTATCAGAAAAACGATCCATAGGAAGATTGGTGGAAATAATGGTACTTTTTTTGCGGATCAATCGTTCGTTGATACAGAGAAAAAGCTGTGAAGAGACAAAGGCGTTTGTCAGCTCTGTACCGAGATCGTCGATAATCAGCAAGTCGCAGTCAAAGACATATGGATAGAACTCCATAGCATCTTCTGCTCTGGAAAATGTATATTGCGCAAATAGGTCAAAAAGCTGAAAGGCTGAGAAATAGATGACCGAATGAGAACGGTCGATCAACCATTTTGCAATACAGTGTGACAAAAATGTTTTTCCTACGCCCGTATCGCCGTAGAAAAACAGATTGCCATGTTTTTTATCAAAAGAAAATAAAAATTCTTTGCATTCGGCAAGTACCTTTTTGGCAGTGTCCAGAGCAGACAACTGTGTGGCGGGATTTATGATCGTTTTAGAATAATATTGGAAAGAAAAATTGGAAAAATTTTCTTCTTTCAGAACGTCACGAACATTTGACTGCATATAGAGCAAATCAATTTCTTTTTGTTTAAAACAATGGCATTTTTCATTTTCAATAAAACCAGTATCTTTACAGTCAGGACATTTGTAATGAAGTTCCAGATAATCAGCAGGAAAACCGTGCTGGAGCAAAAGGTTTTTGCGTTTGGAAGAGAGGGCGGAAATCTGCATTTTTAAATCATCTAATGCGGCGTTGTCCCCATACAGTAATTTTCTGGCACGATTGACACAAAGAGAAGAAATCTCCTGATCTATCGTGGAAAGTTCTGGAATAGCGGTATATGCTTCTTTGATACATTTATCCTGTCGATGTTTATTTTCAAACTGGTCTTGCTGGTAAGTACGCAAAATTGCATCGTACTGTGAATTTTTTAAAGACAAAAAAATCTCTCCTTAAACAATATAGTTCAGTTTTTTAAATAAAAACTGTGATGACATTCAGCAGAAACGTTTCAATTCAGTGTGTGTTCAAATCATTCAGCGTTCAAATTAGTCCGCATTCAAAAGCTGTTTTTCAAGCTGTTCAAAATCGTACTGACGCTGATGGAAATTATTAAAGCGGTTGTTTGTGGAAGCGGACGGCGACTGAGAAACAGGAGTCGGACGTTTTGCCTTTTGTTGCTCTTCCATGGATTTTAACTGTTTCAGAGTCTTAATTCCATTTGTACGCCAATCAGAAAGAATTTTTTCTGTGTAAGAAAATTTTGGCTGGTGAATGCGCTCAATAGTCCGATTACACGCTTCTGTAATTAGATCAAGAGGAAGCTCATATTCTTTTAGCCAGCGTGACATATAATCCACCTCGGACTGTGCGGGACTACGGCCGCGAATACCAAAAGCCCTCAGAATAGAATAATAGTTTCGCGTATATTGGATACTCTGTTTTGCAGCGGCGACAGTTGCAATTCCCTCATTCGCCCAGGACATTGCGACCGTTTGCATATAGCGGTAGTTTCCGCATCCTTTTGAGACACAATACTCGATCAGATATTCAATCAGATCGACTGAAAAGTGAAGTCCGTCATAGAAATATAAGATGGCAGAAAGCTCCATGGAATCGAGAGACTTTCCAAGATACTGTTCTGCAATGAAAATAATCTGCTGAAATTCTTCTTTTGCCTGCAAAAAAGCAAGTTTTTCCGGAGTTAATTTTTTGATATAAGGTTCTTCAAAAGAAGAGGATGAGGCTGAATCAGCGGAAGAAACAGAGACAGAAGCTGTATTTTTTTCAGGGATAGACGGTTTAGGGGATGGAATATCTAAAAAAGTGATATCCGTGATCCATCCTGTCTCACTTTTCGTCAGATGTAAAAGCCCCAGTTTTTCCCAGTAGGCAAGAGCACGCTTGATATCTTTCTCCGTGTGATCGAGAAGATCTGAGATGGCAGCAAAAGAGATTTCTTCTCCAGCTTGTGCACAGCGCAGCAAATAAAGATACAGTTTTACATATTCCCCATTTGCTGAGGCCATATATTGATCGATAAACTGGTTTTGCAGGACTGTCGTATTTTTTGTTTGATTCGTGTGTACAAATAATGAGTTCATGTGGTCACCTTCTGGAAATAATAAATTCAGTTCAATTATGGTTTAATAAGTATACCACAACTCGAATCAAAAGAGAATATCCAGTTTTTAGAGGAAAAATGAAGTTTGTGTGGATAACACGGTGGAAAGAGGGTGGATAGTTTTAAAATATGAAATGTGGATAATGTGGATAACTTTGTGGATAACTCAGAAAATGTAAACTAAAAAAATACAGGAAATATAGGGATTATTGGGGAAAATAGAAATTATTTTATCGTATTATGTAAAATAAATTGTCCACATAAAAATCCACATACTATCTCGAAAAAAAGAAAATAGTATGTGGATAAGTAAAATAGGAAATTTATGAAATTCCAAGTAAATGTTCCCCAATTTTGACAACATCGCCTGCGCCCATCGTGATCAGGAGATCACCAGGGATACAGCTCTCTAAAAGGAAAGTTTCAATCTGGTCAAAAGAAGGGAAATAATGGACATCTGTGCCAAAATGTTCGATCTTTTCTTTTAATGTCTCGGAACTGATTCCAAGATTATCCGTTTCTCTGGCTGGATAAATTTCAGCCAGTACAACGTGATCTGCAAGAGAAAGAGCTTCTGCAAATTCGTCCATCAGAGCCTTTGTGCGTGTGTAGGTATGAGGCTGAAATACACACCAGATTGATTTGTGAGGGTAATTTTTTGCAGCCTGTAAGGAGGCTTTGATCTCTGTCGGATGGTGGGCATAATCATCAATCACTGTGACATTTCCGACCGTTCCTTTATATTGGAAACGACGGTCTGTGCCATGAAAATCAGACAGTCCTCTCTCGATCACAGATTCCTCAATGCCAAGCAGACGGCAAAGAGCGATTGCAGACAGCGCATTGGAAACGTTATGGATGCCCGGCACGCTCAATTTGAAATGACCGATGCAATTTCCTTTATAAATACAGTCGAAAGAAGCATGGGCAAATTCGTCAAATGTAATATTAGAAGCATAATAGTCGCTTTCGCCCTCTTTTCCATAGGTGACGATTTTACATGGAAGTCCATCTGTGATTTCCTGAACATTTGGAATTTCACTATTGATAATCAGTGTTCCGTCTTCTGGAAGAATTTCAGAGAAGAGACGGAAAGAATGACGAATATCATCGAGATCTTTAAAAAAGTCAAGGTGATCCGCATCAATATTTAAGATAATACTGATTTTCGGGAAAAAATGAAGAAAACTATTTGTGTATTCACACGCTTCTGTCAGGAATAACTGTGAGTTTCCAACACGGATATTTCCGTTGATGGACTGCAAAATACCGCCTACGGAGATGGTAGGGTCCAGATCGGCCGCAAGAAAGATCTGGGAAATCATGGAAGTTGTTGTTGTCTTTCCATGTGTTCCAGACACAGCGATAGGTGTTTCATAGTTTGACATGATCTGTCCTAGAAGTTCTGCTCGTGTCAGCATAGGAATGCCCTTTTGAACAGCGGCTGCAAATTCAGGATTATCAGGATGAATCGCCGCTGTGTAGACGACAACATCCGTTCCATCCTCGATATTCGAGGCGCTCTGACCATAGAAAATTTTAGCTCCTTTTTCTGCCATCCACTCTGTCAGAGGAGATTCCTTTGCATCGGAACCAGAAATCTGAAAATGACGATCTAATAAAATAGAAGACAGACCGATCATACTGATTCCGCCGATACCGATAAAAGGAATATGAAGCGGACGGTTAAAATCTAACTGATACAGTAAAAAAATCACTACTTTATTTTTATAATATTTTTCAACAGTATTAATCTTTATTAGTAAGGTAGTAA
>CBCTVZ010000018.1:0-28119 GCA_965150505.1 uncultured Robinsoniella sp.
GTTCGAAAAATCTTAATCATAATTCATTCCATGCTCCTTTCAAAAAAATAATCTGTGCACAGTACCAGATCATCTCTCTGAGGCAGAATCCCAGGTACTATGTTCTCTTTTTTAATTGTTCTCTTTTTTCCCTAGGACTAGGCCCACCTTCCATGGAATCACCTTCTCTTTCTTAAGTGCAAAGTCTCTCTGTTCATGGATATTATAATTTCAAAAAAATCATTTGTCAATGAAAGCTATCTAATTTTACAGAATATTCACGATTGAAAAAAATGTACCAAATATTCCATTCGTGATGTCATGGAAGTCAGGAGCAAATCTAGTACGGTAAGCGCCGCCATTGCTTCCACAACAACAACGGCACGCGGCACAATAATTGGGTCATGTCGCCCTTTGATATTGAGATCGATTTCTTTTCCATCGTTTGTGACGGTTTGCTGAGTGCTGAAAATAGATGGGGTCGGTTTGACTGCCGCGCGAAAAATTACGTCGCTTCCGTCGCTGATTCCTCCCAAAATTCCTCCTGAATGATTTGTTTTCTTTTTCGGTTTTCCATCCTCTCCTAAACCGTACGCATCATTATTTTCACTGCCTTTTCCTCTGGCAACCATCATGCCGTCTCCAATTTCAAATCCTTTTACTGCCCCAATGGAACAAATTGCCTTTGCCAAATTTGCACTCAATTTTTCAAAGACAGGTTCGCCTATTCCCGGTATCATTCCATGAATCACACATTCTATGACTCCTCCTGAGGAATCTCCTTCGCTCATACATTTTTCCAGATATTTTTCTGCTTCCTTTGCCGCTTTTTCATCCGGCATATAAAGCACATTTTTCAAAATCTCGTCCTTGCAGAACGTTTCAATCGAGATTGGTCCTATCGCTTTTGTATACGTTGTAAATGTGATCCCTAGCTGATTTAAAATTTTAACTGCAATCGCTCCTGCAGCGACTCTTCCAATCGTCTCCCTTCCTGAGGAGCGACCTCCTCCTCTATAGTCACGAAATCCATATTTCAAGTCATATGTCAAATCTGCATGTCCTGGACGATACATTTTTGCAATCTCACTGTAATCTTTTGATCGCTGTGTTTTATTCCATACTGCCATAGAAATCGGTGTTCCTGTCGTTTTGCCCTCAAATACGCCCGAAAAAATTTCCACACAATCTTCTTCTTTTCTCGGTGTTGCATAGCGACTGTTTCCTGGCTTTCGGCGGTCTAAGAAAATCTGAATATCTTTTTCGGAAAGTTCCAATCCTGCCGGACATCCATCCACAACAACGCCTACTCCTTTTCCGTGCGATTCACCCCATGTCATAATCTTAAAATGTGTTCCAAATGTTGATCCTGCCATCTTTTTGTTCCTTTCCGCAATTTGATTTTTTTATCTGTCTTCTTCACTATAAACATCGTTTTGGAAACGATCTTTTTGTATAATCAAAAGCAGTTCAAAGCAATCCGCAGATCTTTCTGCCCTTCACTTTGAACCGCCTTTCGTATTTTTATCTTCTGCTGTTATTTTTCTTCGTCACAGTCTTCTACTTTTGAAATCAAGATACAGTTTGGAGTCTCCAGTTTGATTGGTCTTCCTTTCATCACGAGCAATTTTTTCTCATAGTCTACATGGAAGAAACGGATATCATTTGACTCATGATTTAATACAACCAATGTTTTCTCATCTGGGAAAATATCAATATCTTTTGGATATTTTCCACTGATCGGTAAAATACAAAGTTCTGTCAGCATACCGGTCTCCTGATTAATCTCATAGACTGCCGCTGTATTGTCTCCTGCTGTGGAAGCATACAAGTATTTTCCGCTTGGAGAAATTTTCATTCCAGATGCTGCACATGCAATTTCATCTGCATCCATCTGTGTATTGACCGTCTGAATTAAATCAAACTGCGGGGATTTTCCGCTTCCATCGTAACTGTAAACTTCAATCTGATTTGTCAATTCGCAGATCACATATGCAAACTTTCCATTTTTACTGAAATGGATCAGTCTTGGACCTGATTCTGGTTTACACCGTAAAATATCATACAGTTTCAGCTTTCCTGAAGTTGGATGTACGGTATATAATTTAATCTGATCGATTCCATTGTCAACAGCGCAAAGGTATTTATCATCCGGCGTCATCGTTACGCAGCTGACATGCGGTCGGAAGTTTCTCTCTGCAACGCTGCCAAGTCCCTTATGAAAAACGCCGTCCACAACACTGCCAAGGCGACCGTCCTCATGAATTTTTACAACACTGACTTTTCCATCATGGTATCCGCCTACAAATAAAAATTTTCCTTCCTTGTCTGTAGAGAGAAAGCATCCTCTCATTCCATCGATTCCAACTTGGTTAATCGGTTTTAATGTGCCGTCTTTCTCTATTTTCAGCACCTCAACGCCCTCATCGGCTATGGAATATAAATATTTCCCATTGTTTGACTTTGCAACATGAGAGGCATTATTTACCGGCACTACTTCTCGTTCTGTCATATAGCCAGCCTCTACATCCAAATCATATACATGGATGCCTACGCTGCTTCCGTGCGTGTAAGTGCCGACATAGGCAACATACTTTTCTTTTCCCATTTCGGTGTCCTCCTTAACCTATATAGTCCTCTTCAGATCTGTTCTCTGACACATTCTATTCTAAAAACATACTGCCAGAAAGCTACGTCTGTTTCTTTCTATCATGAACATTATTCTACCATAAATTTCAAATTTTGTTAAGTATAAATGACTGTTTTATTGAAAATTTATTGACACTTTTCCTTGATATCTTATTTTATTCTACATCAAATCTATTTTTTCTAAATAAACATAGCTCTCGCAATGAAAGAAAAAAAACATCCTTCAGCCCATATCCTCCTATCGGCTGAAAGATGTTTTTTTCATTATGCAAATTTTGCCCAGTATCCCTGAATAAAGATAACTAATATAAGAATAGGAAGAATCCATGTCACATAAAAACGAATTGCTTTTGGAAATTTCATTCCTTTTCCTTCATTTACTTCTTTCATAAAGTTCTTAAATCCCCATCCATACCGACTTGTACAGAACAGTAAATAGATCAAACTTCCAAGCGGCAAAATATTATTACTTACAATAAAATCCTCTAAATCCTGAATGGTACTTCCATTTCCAAATGGCTGAAATCCACTCCAGATATTAAAGCCTAAAATACATGGCAGAGACAATACTATAATTACGATTCCATTTATAATGGCTGCTTTTTTTATACTGCATCCTGTCAGATCTCTAGCAAATGTAATGATATTTTGGAATACAGCTACCACAGTAGAAATTGCTGCAAAAGTCATGAAAACAAAGAATAAAGATCCCCAGATACGTCCTCCTGCCATATGGTTAAATACATTTGGCAGCGTAATAAAAATCAAGTTTGGACCACTGTCTGGCTGAATACCAAAAGCAAAACAAGCTGGGAAGATAATCAAACCTGCCATCAGCGCTACTAAAGTGTCAAGTACAGTCACGCTGACTGCCTCTCCTAAAAGTCTTCTTTCTTTTCCAATAAAGCTTCCAAAAATTGCAAGCGCACCGATTCCTATACTCAACGTAAAGAAGGACTGACCAAGCGCCGCAAAGATTACTTCTCCGATTCCTGCCTCTTTCATTTTTCCAAAATCAGGTTTTAAATAAAAAGCAAGCCCTTCTGCATTTCCCTCCATTGTCAAGGAATTGATTACCAGAACAACCATCAGTCCAAGCAGACAAAGCATCATCCATTTTGTAATCTTTTCTACTCCACGTTTCAATCCCAAAGCACAGATTGCAAAACATCCTACTACTATAATTACCATTCCAACTGTCATGACGATCGGATCACCAAGCAAGTTCAAAAATTCTCCTTCCACCTGCTTTGCATCCAGTCCTACAAAATCACCCTTTGCCATTTTTACAAAGTAGATCATCATCCATCCGCCGACCGTTGTATAAAACATCATTAAGATATAATTTCCTGCCATTGCCATATATTTTGACAAATGCCATTTTGAGCCTTTTGGCTCTAACACATCAAATGATAAGGCTGCACTTTTCTGACTTGCTCTTCCAACAGCAAACTCCATTGCCACAATCGGAAGCCCCAGAATAATCAAAAACAAAATGTAAATAAGTACAAAAGCGGCGCCTCCATATTGTCCCACAATATATGGAAAACGCCACACGTTTCCCAGACCAATCGCGCATCCTGCTGAAATCAGAATGAAGCCCAGTCGGGAACCAAATTTTTCTCGTTCCATACTTCTCTCTCCTTACAAGATAAATAATTCTTTCTTGTATATTTTAACTGATATTTTTCTGTTTGAAAAGCTTTTTTTCGTTATTTTTTGAAATTGGTATAAACTTAAAGCGTTACTGCTTTAAATTGTAAATATTCTTGACAATTTTTCTTTTCTCTTCTAAACTAAAAAACAGATATTTTTTAACGATAAAATCAATGAGGTTTTTGTATGAAACGAATTTTTTATTATACGGCATCTTTTCACGATGAAGGACTTAAAATATATGAATTTTTAAAAAAACAAGGTTATTCTAAAGCAGTATTGACACATATCCGAAAAACGCAAGATGGTATTTTGCTCAACGGTCATCCTGCTTTTTCTTCTGTTCGCTTAAAAAAAGAGGATCGCTTAACGATTTCCCTCGTAGATGAAAAGCCTTCCGAACAGATTGTCCCTAGCCCTGTTCCTATTCATATTATTTACGAAGACGAAGATCTGATGATCTTAGATAAAGAAGCAAATCAACCCATTCATCCTTCGATAAATAATTACGACAATACGCTTGCAAATGGTCTTGCATGGTATTTCTCTCAAAAAAACGAACCCTTTGTCTATCGCTGCATCAATCGTCTTGATCGTGATACAACCGGACTTTTAATCGTCGCTAAAAATATGCTCAGCGCAGCCATCTTATCTGAAATGGGAAAACGAAGAGAAATTCATCGAGAATATTTAGCGATTGTACAAGGTGAGACTCCACTAGATGGTGTGATTGACGCTCCGATTGCCAGAATGGATGACTCCGTAATCGCCCGCTGTGTCGATTTCACACACGGGGAAACTGCCGTCACACATTTTAAACGTCTCTGCTTTAAAAAGAATCTCTCTCTTGTCTCTTTAAAGCTAGAGACAGGAAGAACGCATCAAATTCGTGTCCATATGAAATATATCGGGCATCCTTTGATCGGTGATTTCTTATATAATCCCGATTTTTCTCTGATAAAACGACAGGCTCTTCATTCTCACTGCCTTTCTTTTTTTCATCCAATCACAAAAGAGTGGCTTTCTTTTACATCACCTCTGCCAAAAGATATGCAGATTTTATAAAAAAATAGAGTATGCTAAAACTCATCTTAGCATACTCTATTTTAATTACCGCATTTTTTATAACACATTTCCTCTGATGCGAGGTACTTCATCAATATGAAGATAATGGCTGATACATTTTACAAGAAGATCATGATTTGAAATATGATCCAATCCAGAAACTACAATTGATCCAATGACTCCGACTTCTTCAACACGAATCGGGAACGCTCCGCCTGCTGCCGCATATTCTCCGGAATCTAATCGCCAGTCACTTAATGTCTGCTCTGCTTTTTTTAATAACATACATACGAGAAAACTGCTTTTTTCCATTCTCTTTACTGTATTTTGCTTTCTTGCCATCCACTCTTCATTGTCAAGAGTGATTCCATTTGATTCATACTGAAACGGAATCGATCCATTGTTCAGCCGGATGCTGACTGCCACTGGAAGTTTTCTTCTTTTGGCCTCTGCCACTAGCATACAGCCTAATTCCCAAGCATCCTCATTTGTAAAATGAGAAAACTGTAAGATTTCTTCCTGCATCTCCAACATTGCAATTAATTCATCCATTGTCATACAAATGCCCCCTGTCTAATCATCCTGTCTAGCAGTCTGACATCTTTTTCTTTCATGTCAGTGTTTGTCAGTACGTCTATTATACTCTTTTTCTCAACGCTGTGCAAGCGTTATCCTTAAAACCATTTCTTCCATTTGAAGCATAAAACTTCTAATAAAACCATCCCCAAACTGACTGCACTCACAATCGGATACCCATATTTACTGTTCAATTCGGGCATATTTGCAAAATTCATTCCATACCATCCTGCAATCAAAGTCAACGGCATAAAAATAGTTGTCACTACCGTCAGCATCTGCATTACTTTATTTTGCCTCTCATCCATTCTCGACTGATATAATTCTCGAAGCTGGAGAGAATACTCTTTTAAAACATGGGTAGAATCATGAAGTCGTTCCACACGGGCAGCTTGTATTCCAAATACTCTGCATTCTTGTTCTGTCATCAGATTGTTTCTGTTTTCCTGCAAAATACCGCATAAATCCATCATTTGCTGATAATAAGAGTCTAAGATCAATAATTCTTTTCGGATATTTAAAATCTGCACATCAAAACGTTTCATTTCTTTGTGAATCAAATGTTCTTCCATTTTTGAAAGTCTCTCTTCAAAATTTTGCAGATATAAGATATCTTCTTTGATCAAATACTCGATAAATCCAGCTAAAAATTGAGGCGGCGTCTCCATACTGTCAAAGGACTCTCTCTCTACTTCTTTACGGAAATCACTTTTCATCTTCTGATCGCTGACAAGAAGAAATTCCTCTTGATCGAGATAATAGCCTAAAACTTGTTTCTTATGAAACAGATCTGTCTTATCTGGAATGGCAAAAGTTCCTACAATACAGCCTGAAAATAATTCTGCTTTACAGTATCTTCCTCTCTCCATGCTGTCTTGAAGCCGTTTCTTCTGTACACTGTCTTCTTTTTTTTCACGATATTCTTTCGTTGTCATAATTTCCAGTTTCACTGTTTTCACCCTTTTTCACTGATCTTATCTCTCTTATTATTCGTCTCAAATCACATTTTAATCAGGAATAAAAACATACGTCTTTTCATCAGAACGTTCTTTATCATAATGATATCCCAATCTGTCAAATTTCTTCATTTCTTTTAGATCTTCAATCTCATTTTCAGCTAAAAAACGTACCATTTCTCCTCTTGCCATTTTCGCTTTTGTCCCTTTTGCAATCACCTTATTCTCCTGCAACTCTCCAAAAATACACGTTATAAACAAGATTTTCTTTGTCAGATATCGTTCTATGGCAACAGCGTATTCTTTTGATGCCAAATTTAAGATGCACGATGTCTCGCTGCATAGCTGTTTACAAAGTTCGTCTCCCCAGTAATCATATAAAGATAATTGTCCAAAGTTCTGTGTCTTTGCCTGCATTTCCAACCGATACGGAAGCACACAGTCCATTGGACGCAAAATCCCATAAAATCCTGATAAAATCCGAAGATGCTCTTTTAGATAAGACAACGCTTTTTCTTCCATCACAGATGGCGCCATATATTGGTACTGGATTCCATCATAAGATAAAATAGCCGGTGTAAATGCTGTTTTTAAATCCATACGGTGGAATCTTTCATATGCCTCTTTTTCAATCTTATCATTACAATTCCAAAGTTTTTTTGCCTCTGCATAAGACAGCGTGCAGATCCATTTTCTTAACGCATCTGCTTTCTCCCAGAAAATAGGCATATCTTCTGGTAAAAGCAAATCCGTCTCCCTCATTTTTTTTGCTGGAGCTACAATAATTTTCATTTTTTCTATGCAAGGTTTCCTGTGTAAAGCTGATAATACTTTCCATGCTCTGTCATCAGTTGATCATGCGTTCCTCTCTCAATAATTCTTCCATTTTCCAGTACCATGATGCAGTCACTGTTGCGTACCGTAGAAAGACGATGTGCGATGACAAATGTGGTTCTGCCTTTCATCAGTTTATCCATTCCATCTTGGACAAGCCGTTCTGTTCTCGTATCAATCGAACTGGTCGCTTCATCCAAAATTAATACAGGCGGATCAGCAACAGCCGCTCTTGCAATCGCCAAAAGCTGTCTCTGTCCCTGACTTAAGTTTGCTCCATTTCCTGTCAGCATCGTCTGATATCCGTCTGGAAGTCGTCGGATAAAGCCGTCTGCATTGGCAAGTTTTGCCGCTGCAATCACTTCCTCATCTGTCGCGTCTAATTTTCCATATCGAATATTTTCCATGACCGTATTTGTAAATAAGTTTGTGTCCTGTAAGACAATTCCAAGAGAACGGCGCAGATCTGCCTTTTTGATCTTATTAATATTAATTCCGTCATATCGAATCTTTCCATCTTGAATGTCATAGAAACGATTAATCAGATTTGTGATCGTTGTCTTTCCTGCGCCTGTTGATCCTACAAATGCAATTTTCTGTCCCGGAGTCGCATATAACTTCACATCATGAAGGACAATCTTTTTATCATCATATCCAAAATCAACGCCGTTAAATACAACATCGCCTTTCAGTTCGATATAATCTGTCGTATCATCTGCTTTATGATGGTGTTTCCATGCCCAACATCCAGTATGTTTTTTTGTTGTCTCCCTCAATTCTCCATCGATTTTTTCTGCATTGACAAGAGTCACATATCCCTCATCTACTTCCGGTTTTTCATCAAGCAGTTCAAAAATACGTTCCGCTCCTGCAAGAGCCATAATGATACTGTTTAACTGCTGACTAACCTGATTAATTGGCATATTAAAACTTTTATTAAAAGTCAGAAAACTTGCCAATTTTCCAAGTGTAAATCCTCCGATCTGATTTAAGGCTAAAATACCTCCCACAATCGCACATAAGACATAGCTGATATTTCCAATCTGAGCATTTGTCGGCATCAAAATATTTGCAAATTTATTCGCATTATTTGCACTTTCATACAACGCATTATTAATCTCGTCAAACTGCTGTTTGCTTTTCTCTTCATGGCAAAATACTTTTACCACTTTTTGCCCTTCCATCATTTCTTCGATATACGCATTCACTTTTCCGAGATTAATCTGCTGTTCCATAAAATATTTTCCACTTAAAGATGCAAGTTTTCGCGTCACCATCATCATGATGAAAACCATCGCTAATGTTAAAATCGTCAGAGGTACGTTCAAAATAATCATGCTGATCAGCACACTTATAATGGTGATTACACTTGAGAGCATCTGTGGCATACTCTGGCTGACCATCTGACGCAATGTATCGATATCATTTGTATATACGGACATGATATCTCCATGCGGATGGGTATCAAAGTATCGAATCGGAAGGCTTTCCATGTGAGAAAACAGATCATTTCTCATTCGATTTAATGTTCCCTGCGTGACATGGACCATAATGCGGTTGTATGTATAAGTAGACACAATCCCAATCGCATAAAATCCTCCCACGCGCAAAAGCGCGCTTGCCAGCGGTCCAAAATCAGGATTACTGCTTCCAAGCATCGGAAGAATATACTCATCAATCAAGGTCTGCATAAACATCGTTCCCTGTACATTTGCAAGTACTCCGATAAAAATACAGATCACCACAACACTAATATGAATCTTATAATTTTTTAAAACATATCCGATCGTTCTTGCCAAAAGTTTTCCCGGATTTTTTACGCTTGATTTGACTCCTCTTGGAGCTTTTCCCATTGGTCCTGGCATTATCTATCACCTCCATTTTCATCAAAGTCTCCGCTTCCATTCATCTGTGATTCATATACATCCCGATAAATCTGATCCCTTTGCAGTAATTCTTCATGTGTGCCAAATCCATGAACCGTTCCATTATCCATAACAATGATTTTGTCTGCATTTTGAACGCTAGAAATACGCTGTGCAATAATTAATTTTGTCGTATCTGGAATTTCTTCCGCAAAAGCTTTTCTAATTTTTGCATCCGTAGCGGTATCTACTGCACTTGTAGAATCATCTAAAATTAAAATTTTAGGTTTCTTTAACAGCGCTCTTGCGATACAAAGTCTCTGTTTCTGACCGCCTGAAACATTGCTTCCGCCCTGCTCAATATGCGTATGATATCCATCTGGCATTTTCTGGATAAATTCATCTGCACATGCAAGAATACAGGCGCGTCTACATTCTTCTTCTGTTGCATTTTCATCACCCCAGCGAAGGTTATCCAGTATACTTCCGCTGAAAAGGACATTTTTCTGTAAAACAACTGCAACCTCATTGCGCAACGTATCCAAATCATATCTGCGTACGTCTTCTCCGCCCACATAAACAGTTCCTTCTGTGACATCATATAATCGACTGACTAAATTGACGAGACTTGATTTTGCGCTTCCTGTTCCGCCAATAATTCCGATTGTCTCTCCTGCATTGATTGAAAGATCAATATCTTTTAAGACAGCTTCCTTACTGCCTTTTCGATAGCTGAAATTCACATGTTCAAATCGGATGCTTCCATCTTTTACTTCCATCAGAGGATTCTGTGGATTTACAAGATCTGTCTTTTCATTAATGACTTCGCTGACACGCCGTGCGCTTGCCATACTCATCGTAACCATGACAAAGATCATAGAAAGCATCATCAGACTCATTAAAATATTCATGCAATATGCCAGCAAACTCATCAATTCCCCTGTTGTCAGACTGTCACTCACAATCATTTTCGCTCCAAGCCAACTGATTCCTAAGATACAAGAATAAACCGTCAACTGCATAAGAGGTGCATTAAAAGTCAAAATTTTTTCTGCTTTTATAAACATACGATAGACGCTTGCGCTTGCCCCTTTAAATTTTTCTTTCTCATAATCCTCTCTCACATATGCTTTTACAACACGAATTCCTGTAATATTTTCCTGCACACTTGCATTTAAGTCGTCATATTTTTGAAATACCTGCTGGAAATATTTTGTCGCTCTGCTCATAATCAAACAGAGACATCCTCCTAGGAAAATAACTGCGATCAAATAGATTGTCGCTAATTTGGCATTGATAGAAAAAGCCATAATCATGGCACAAATCAAACTTGCAGGTGCTCTCGTAAACATACGCAAAATCATCTGATATGCGTTCTGAAGATTTGTCACATCTGTTGTCAGACGCGTAATCAATCCGGCTGTACTATATTTGTCAATACTTGCAAATGAAAATGTCTGAATATTATCATACATTGCTTTACGCAAATTTCTGGCAAATCCAGTGGAAGCTTTTGCGCCATATTTTCCTCCCATTACGCCTGCAAAAAGCCCCATAGCCGCAACTACAACCATACATGCGCCCACCGCATAGATATGAGAAATATCTCCCTTTTCAACACCGTCATCAATAATGGAAGCCATTAAAAATGGAATAATCATTTCCATAATTACTTCTAAAATCATAAAAAACGGTGTCAAAACAGACGCTTTTTTGAATTCTTTTACCTGAGCTGCCAATGTTTTCAGCATCTTTTTTTCCTCCTTCATTTTTATTCTTTTGGCTGTGTCTCACTATTGTTTTTCTGTTTTTGATACAGCACAGCTTTTCCTTTTATTTAAGCTGCAACGTTATATTATATTAAATTCTTTTTTATTGTCAAGTTTTACTTTGATACTGTATCTCACTTTTTTTATAAGATAAGATCTTTCATGTCAAACATTAAAATCCCCTTAACGATCAAAATGGGGCGGTATTTCAAAGAATACCGTCCCAACTATTGATATCGAACCAATCGAAAAAACGACTTCGCCTAAGCGAAATCGTTTTTCCTCCTATTCACCTTTTATTCAGTTATCTAGGTATTTGAATTATTTTGTTAATTCTGGTAATGGTGTCTTATAATCTTCCATGCAAGCAGCTGGATCGCTGTTGTCGATTGGTTTTAATGTATAAGTATATTCATATGTCTGATCTGCAGGGTTCTGGTACTCTGTCAGAGGTTTTGCTCCCCAAGAGTTATCTCCGCCGACACCCATCTGTCTCTGATTCAGACGCAGAGTGATACTTGTTGGTTCAGGCAGCATATAGGAGTGCAGATATGTGTTCAACTGTTCTGGTGTATAGTACAGAGCGTTGATTTCCATTGTTCCTTCTGCTTTTGCAAGTAAGCCAACGCCATCATCATTTGTCATGCTTACCCATCTTACTCCTGTACGGTTTCCTGTTTCCTGTGGTTTGATGTAGTCTACAAAGAAGTTATCTACTGTATTTGTGTAGATTCCTACATTGTATCCTGTCTGTCTGTCGATGTAGTTCTCATCCGGTCCTTTACCGTAGAATGTCACGTTCTTGAATTCTAATGGCATCTGCAGTAAGTTTCCAACTTCTGGGATCATAGGCAGATCTGCGCTTCCTGGTACTAAAGTACTTGTGATCTTCACATCACCTGTTCCATATACAGTATAAACCTGTTTGTAATCAGACTCTGTCTTTGTAGGAAGTTTAGAAGTAACTGTAAACTGTACAGCATTGCTTCCTAATTCTTCTACTGTTACATCCTGAATCTGACGTTCTGCTCCAGCATATCTCCATGTTCCGAGTGTCAGCATAGAGTAGTATCCAAGGTCACTGTCTGTAGCTGCTCTCCAGAAGTTCGGGATTGGTCCGTTTTCGATCAGTTCTGTGTCTTTGTAGTTGAAGGAATCGATTGTTCCTGTTACTTTATTAAAGTTGATTGTAAAGTCTTTACCTGTTACAGTTACAGCTTCTTCTGCTTCTTCAACAGTCAGATCTGCAATATCTTCTGCTTTTACAGCTTCTACTTCTGGAACTTCTACAGGAAGTTTGAACTGTCCCATAGCGATCTCATGACCAGCATCTGCCCAAGATTCATCCTCTTTCAGTTTGAAGCTTACATTTAAGAAGTACTCTGCTCCTGCTTTTGGCTCTGCAATTTCATAAGGAACTTTCAGTGTCTTTTCTGTCAATGCTGGCAGATCCATCTGTGCTTCATCAAATTCGCCAGACTGGATTACAACACCGTCTTCTAATACTTCCCAAGAACCTGCATATTTGTTCATATTTGTGAATAAGAATTCGTTTTCTACTACGATTTCCTGTTTATTCAGGTCACCTTCTCTAACTTCCAGTTCCTGATAGCATTTCTTAACTTCTACTAATTCAGGCTGTACTGTTCTGTCTCCAGATACCAGACCGTTTGCACAGAAGTTCTTGTTGTTTGGATTTCCTTCTGGGATATCCTGCCAATCTCCACCGAAACTGTCAAATGTCTTCTCTGCATATGTCTTCTCTGTTACTTCTTCAAAGTCAAGCCATACAACTGCACTGTCATCTGCTGTACGTGTTGTATCAGCGATTTCTTCTGCTGTTAAAGCTCTGTTGTAGATATGTACGCCATCAATCAGACCATTAAATGTTCCAGGTACGTTTGGATTCTGTGCGTCGTAAGTAACGTCTGCACCGATTCCAACTGCGTTTCCACCTGCCATGATACCATTTGTATCAGCAACAGTTGCAACTTCTTTTCCATCCAGGTATAATGTTACGTTTTCTCCGTCAAATGTACCTGCTACATGGTGCCATTCGCCTACCCAGTTTTCAGGTGTTGGGATAGAAGCAGATACTTTTCCGTATAATCCGGATTCATCATCATAAATATTGTTGTAGATGTAGAACTCCAGAACGTCTGTTGTCTCGCCTGTCTCTTCATCTGTTGAGATCTTTCTCTGCAGACCGTAAGACTCTGTACACATCCATTCATCATTACCTTTTGTGATAATTGGTGTAGTAGTTTCGGATGCTTCTGGTTTTACCCATGCTTCCAGTGTAAATGGCTCTTCATCTTCAAATACAAGTGCTGGATCAACCTGACACTGTGCATATCCGTCCATAGCTTTTCCGCTCTGTCCGTCTTCTACAAGGCTTCCCTTTAATGTAACTTCGATATCCTGTCCATCGTTTTTCAGCATCTGTGAAGGTTTTACATCCCATGTCAGAGACTGCTCTACCCAATCCCAGATGAATCCACCCTGGATATTTGGATATTTTTCAAATACATCCCAGTATTCCTGAAGGTTTCCAACGCCGTTACCCATAGCATGTGCATATTCACATTCCATAGCTGGCTTGTCACCGTAGATTCCCCACCAGATCATTGGGTTAGATCTCTTATCAACAAGAGAATCATCCTGGTTTACACGACGGTACATTCTGGACCAAACGTCAACTTCTGGAATTTCTCTGTCGCCTTCATAGTGAACGAATCTTGTAGGATCTAATTCTTTACACAGGTTTCCAAGAACTGCCCATGTATCACCATTGTAAGCTTCGTTTCCTAATGACCATGAAACGATAGATGGATGTGTTTTACTTCTCTCGATTGTGCTTGTCATTCTGTCTTTACAAGCTTCGATCCATTTCAGATCACTCTGTGGAATATAATCGTTTACACCGTGAGATTCGATATTTGCCTCATCGATAACGTATAATCCATATTCATCACACAGTTCATACCATCTTCCCTCATTTGGATAGTGAGAGCTACGAACAGCGTTGATATTATACTGTTTCATCAGTTTAATATCCTGAATCATACTTTCTTCTGAGATATGTCTTCCTGTGCCTAATTCTGTCTCATGACGGTCTACACCACGGAACATGATTGGCTGTCCATTGATGAGGATCTGAGATTTATTTGTTCCTTTTTTCACGATTTCAATCTGACGGAAACCAACATTACATCCTGCTGTCTCGATTACATTTCCTTCTGGATCCTGTAATGAGAATACTAACTGATATAAGTATGGATCTTCAGCTGACCACTGTCTTGGAGATTCTACTTCTACAGATGTAGCAACTTCTGCTTCTTTGCCATGGAATCTTGCATCCATTGTCTCTGCAAATACTTCTTTTCCATCTGCATCAAATAATGTAGCTGTTACTGTACATCCCTGCATTGCTGGATCTACTTCATTGTATCTTCTCAGAGTAGCGTCCAGATCGATTGTTGCATTGTTGTAGTCTTCATCAAATGTAGTTGTATAGTTGAAGTCAAATAAGGATGCTTCTTTGTTCTTTGCATATAAGAAAACATCACGGAAGATACCACTTAAACGAATGAAGTCCTGATCTTCCAGATAACTTCCATCTGACCAGCGATATACCTGAACAGCAATCACGTTCTCTTCTCCTGCTGGATTCAGATATGGGCTGATATCAAATTCTGCTGCTGTGTAACTGTCTTCGCTGTATCCAACTTTATGACCATTTACCCATAAATAGAATGCAGATTCTACACCCTGGAAGGAAACAAATACTTCTTTGCTCTCATCCCAGCTTTCTGGTGTTGTAAATGTTCTGCGGTAATGACCTACTGGATTGTAAATTGTTGGAGATACTCCAAGTGCTGGAATCTCTACACCTTCCCATGGAAGACGTGTATCTGTATATTTTGGATAATCATATCCTTCTGTCTGCCAGTTGGAAGGAACTTTGATTTCATCCCATCCGCTTACATCGTAAGCTGGATCAAAGAATTCATTATTTCTTCCTGATGGATTTTCAGAAAGCATAAATTTCCACTGTCCGTTTAATAACTGATAATCAACTGCTGTATCTTCCTGACGTACTCTTGCAGTTTCTACGCTATTGTAAGATTTGAAGATCGTATGTGCATCTTCACGATTTACCTGGAATACATCTCTCTGATCATACCATTCTTCCCCTGGAAAAGCTGGAGCTTCTTCTTCCTGAATAGTATCTGCTGCTACATTCTGTCCGCTTCCGTCATTTACTTCTGTAGTAGTAGCTGGAGCTGCTGCTTCTGTCTGTGTAGTAGTTGTTCCTGCTAAAGCTGCTGCTGCCTGTCCTGCTGGAGTTGCTTCTGCCGCAAGTGCTGCACTGCCGCTCATAATTGCCATAGATGCTGCTAATGCGGAAACTATCATCCGACTAACTAATTTCTTACGCTTCATAATCCATTTTCCCCATTCTTAATCGTTATTTTAGAGTTTTATGCTCTATACAACTCTAATTTTGTATTTTTTATTGTCTGTAAATATCTTCTCTGCCCTCCTTTTCCTTCCAGACAATGATTTATCACTTTTTAACATTCAGCCTAGACTTTATCATAGATTTTACCCCGTCTTATAACGGTTCTCTTTTAATTAGACCAATAAAACGGACTCCTTTTCAAAATATCATTTTGGTTGATTTATGCTTTTTTGTCTTATGCCTGAATAAAAGCCGTTTCCCCAAAATTTTTCCGTTTGTCTTTTCTGAGTTTCCAGCTTTTTCGTTATTTTCTCTCATATTAAGTGATTTTTATTTTTTATTTTCGTGATATTGCCTATCACTTATGCTTTTTTATTCTACTATATTGTGATATAATATGCTATATAAAAAAGTTGCACATTTTTATACTTATGTTGACAAAATATTTTTTCATTCAGGAGAATATTTTCTTTTGAAAACGATGTCTTTCCCTCATATACACTTGTTTATCTGCTACGTTCAAAAGATCTCATTTATTCTCTTGTTTCCTGATTAATAATTTTTCAAAAGGAGGTTTTTTATGTCTTCTGTTTTTCGTAATCGTATTGGTCTTTCCTTTTACGAAACTCATATCGGAGAAGATTTGAATATCTGTGAGGCCGGCTATGAAGAATGTCGTCCTACGAAACCATATGAATTTATTCCCATTGATTACTATGCGATTCATTACTGTCTAAGAGGAGAGGGAATTTTTCAAGTCCAAAATAATGTCCAACATATTTATCCTGGAGATATCTTTATGATTCCTCCCCGCACCCCTAATAAATATTTTCCCATTCCGGAGAATCCTTGGTTTTACCGCTGGGTAGGAGTACATGGCAAAGCCGCACAAGAAATTTTAAAAGGCTGTGGTTTAACAAGAGAACATTTTTGTATCCGCCATCAAGTAAATTCTGAATTAGAAAGTTATTTTGAAAAAGTATATATCGCCTGCAAAGAAAAACAAGATTTAAAAGCGATTGGCAATCTGTATCATCTTCTTGACTATATTAAAAATAATCAGCAAGATTCCCTCATACCTCTATTGTCACAAAGTGAGGTTCACTACAATGAACTGCTCCGCTATATTCATCAACATTATTTTCAGGATATTACCATCGCTTCCATGGCAGCAGATAATAATATTGATCGAACCTATATTTTTAAGCTTTTTAAGAAATATAAAAATACAAGCCCAAGCCAATATCTTCTTGAATATCGCCTAGATAAAGCCTGTATGCTGCTCATGAAAACTTCTCTGAGTATCACGGATATCAGTTATGCCGTTGGTTTTCAAAATGCCCCTTATTTTTCAAGACAGTTTACAAAACAAAAAGGGATGACACCATCTGCATACCGAAAAAATTTTTTAAAAACAGGACCTGCCTGATATTTCACTATATCTTATTCCATCTTATACCGATTGGTATACAGTAGATCACAACACTCTGTGTAACTGTACTTAGCAAAAAGCAACGCACCGTTACACAGATTGTTCTATCCTGTGCCTTTTCTATGCAAAGAAAAAAATTCGCATTTTCCTCACAATTCTTTCACAAAATCTTCCTTTTCTAATCACAAATTTTTCACATTTTTTTTGTATCTTAGAATCAAACAAAGAAATTTGTTTTACATACTTCATTTTCATATACGGTGCATGAATTTGCACCGTCCCCTCCCTTAAGATGGTCGCTTCAATGTCCCCCCCATTGACCGACCATCCTTTTTTGAACTTATTTTTTTTATAAAAAAAGCATGACCTCTAATTTTGCTCTGCAATCAGTTTCGAGATCATGCTCTTTTCTTTTGATTAATCCGTCAAAGGTTCAAGACTTGCAAAAAACAATTCATAAAAATCATCTTCCCCTTCTAACATAGGAGAATTTTCTCCGCCTCCATTTGTGCTTCTGCGCATAGAAGCATAAAACTCTTCTCCTGCACTGATCAAATCCATTTCATAGATAGGATATCCCATTTCCTGACATTTTTTGCAGAATGCAGCAACTGGTTTTTGATCTTTTCTCGTTTCCAATAATACTTTTTTTATCTCATCGTTTTGTTTTGCTTTTCTTTGCAGTTCATCTAACATTGCGGCTGTATCCATTTTTGTTCTCCCTTTTCCTTATCCTATCAATTTTATTTAGAACTGTGAACTACTCGGCTACAAGTAACTAAGCTTTGGATTGTCAATATTAAACATCAGACAGATCCATCTCACAGATTATTTTTTTCAATGGAAGGATGCTACCTGGATTGACAGAAAGTTCATCCACTCCCATTCTTAAAAAAGCTTCTGTCATAGAAGGATCAGATCCAAGTTCTCCGCAGATTCCAACGCGGATTCCAGCTCGATGACCATTCTCAACCGTCATCTCAATCAAACGTATCACTGCATCATGATGTGGATTATACAATTCATCCAGCATAGGATTTTGTCGATCTACCGCTAAGGTATACTGTGTCAGATCATTTGTTCCTATACTGAAAAAATCAACCTGCTCTGCTAACAGGTCACTGATGAGCGCAGCAGCCGGTGTTTCAATCATAATTCCTTGCTCTGGCTTTCCAAATGGCAAATTTTTTCTTTTCAGCTCCTCTTGCACTTCTTCTGTAATCTGTTTAATTCTCGCCACTTCTTCTAAAGAACTGATCATAGGATAAAGAATTGCTATTTTTCCATATGCGCTGGCCCGAAAAAGCGCTCGAAGCTGTGTTTTAAACACTGCTGGACGTTTCAGACAAATACGGATTGCACGACATCCCATTGCCGGATTTTCTTCCTGTTCCATTGCAAAATAATCTACATGTTTATCAGCTCCTATATCGAGTGTACGTATTGTGACAATTTTTCCCTGCATCGTTTCTGCCAGCGTTCTATATACTCTAAACTGTTCTTCCTCCGTCGGATAATTCTCTTTTTCAAGATATAACATTTCACTGCGAAACAGTCCTATTCCATCTGCACCATTTTCGAGCGCTACTTTCAAGCCTTTTAAATCCCCAATGTTCGCACACATTAAAACTTTTCTTCCATCTAATGTCTTACTTTCTTTTTCTTTTAGGCTCAAAAGAGCTTCTCTTTTTTTTCTTTCTTCTTCTTGTTTTCTTATATATTTCTCTAAAGTAGTTTGATCTGGCTCAATACAGATCCATCCTTCTTCTCCATTTACAATCGCTAACTTTCCATCAATCTGTTCATCCAGCAGGACGGATACACCGATCAGCGCTGGGATATTCATTGTTTTTGCCAAAATAGCTGTATGGGAATTGACAGAGCCATGTATCGTCACAAAAGATAATACCTTTTCTTTATCTAGCTGAACTGTCTCACTTGGTGTCAAATCATCTGCCACAATAATAACTGGCTCTTTTTCACTGTCTTTCTTTTTTGTTTCTCCCGCCAGTATCGATAAAATTCGCTCTGATACATCTTTAATGTCAGCCGCACGCTCACTCATATAAGTATCTTCCATCGAAGCAAAAACATCATTTAGCTTTTCACATACTTTACTCACTGCATATTCCGCATTCGTATGTTCTGTTTTGATCATCTCTTTGACTGCATTTATATAATACTCATCATTTAGCATCATTTGATGAGCTTCAAAAATGGCTGCGCTTGATTCTCCGGCTTCTGTTGCTGCCTTTTTATATAATTCTTCAATCTGACTGGAGGCTTTTTCTTTTGCTTTATAAAATCGCTTTATCTCCTGATCTATATTTATAATCTTCCAATGGTCTACCCGTTTTTTTTCTTTTTTATAAACCCGAATCTTTCCTATCGCAATTCCCCCATATACACTTTTGCCATAAATCTTCTGCATATTTATCCCCCACTTCTATAAAAAATATATCTCATTGCCACTCCCCTTATCTAAAACAAGGGGTTTTACAGGCTAATTTGATAAATATAAAGAAAAGCACAGAATGACAATTTTCTAACTGCCTTTTTGTTTCTTCTGTGCTTTTTCTCTCATTTATTTTTTATCTTCCCACAGTTTCTGTGGATATAATCCCTGATCTTTTAAGTTCTGGATTGCGCGGACAACAAATTCTTTGTCTTCTTTATAGGTTACCCCATACCAGCGATCCTGTGATTTTAAAACCTCTACGGTAGCTTTTCCTTCATTTAATAGCTCTCCCACTACAGATGGAAGGAAATACTCACATTTTAATGGATTTTTTGTTAAATTTTCATCTAAGAAAAGAGGGAAACGTGCTTTTAACTCCTGTAAAATACTGTTTGTAAAGCCCCACATATTCATGGAAACCGTACTTCCCTCCGGAATCGTGATCCATGTTTTTCCGTCATCTTCTGTATACTGTGTCTCTTCTCCATGTTTCTCAATGTGTGTTCTCTCATCAATGCCCATCAGATGATGATTTTCGTCTGTCACACAGACTCCCCTTGCTACATGACCATTTTCTGTCAGGGTATTTTCCAAAATATATCCAACCATCGCATAACGATATTTCTCATCATCCTGATTTTCACACAGATACTGATAAATCATCTCATAAGCGTGTCTTCCATAATAATCATCTGCATTGATTACTGCAAATGGTCCGTCAATCGAATCTAGACAGCTTAAAATCGCATGGCCTGTTCCAAAAGGTTTTACTCGTCCCTCTGGCACTTCATACCCTTCTGGCAGATTATGGAGATCTTGGAATACATATTCTACTTCAATCTGTTTTTCCATACGCTCCCCAATGCTTGCCTTAAAATCTGCCTCATTTTCTTTTTTAATAATAAAAACATCTTTTTCAAATCCGGCACGAATCGCATCATAGATAGAAAAATCTATGATAATGTGACCTTCTTTGTCAATCGGATCAATTTGTTTTAATCCGCCATATCTGCTGCCCATTCCAGCAGCCATAATTACTAATACTGGTTTTTTCATTTTTTTCCTCCATCTGTCTTTTTTTTATTATATCATATTTTTAAAATCATTCTACTAAAAAATAATCTTTCTTGGACATACTTCTGCACACGCTCCACAATTTGTACATTTTTCTGGATCAATATGAGCTACATTATTTTCTACTGTCACAGCGCCTGATGGACATACTTTTTCACACTTTTTACATCCTATACATCCTGTTTCACATGACTGCATCACTGCTTTTCCTTTTTCTTTCGACGAACACTGTACAAAATGTTCTGTCTCATACGGTATCAATTCAATCAAATGTTTCGGACACGCCAAAACACATTTTCCACATGCCTTACAGTGTTCACGGTCTACCACAGCCACTCCGTTCACAATATGAATGGCATCAAATAAACAAGCTTTTACACAGCTTCCGTATCCTAAGCACCCGTCTTTACATTTTTTAGCGCCGCCTCCAGGTACGAATGCCATGGTTTCACAGTCTCGCGTTCCATAGTATTCATACTGAACAGATGTCTTTTCGCATGTACCAGCACATTTGACTACGGCTGTCATACGTTTTGTCTCGCTGACCTCTTTTCCTAAAATCTTTCCGATTTCAGCCGCCACCGCAGCCCCGCCAACTGGACATCCTGCAACTGGCGCTTCGCCTTTTACAATCGCCTCTGCAAGAGCGCTGCACCCTGCATATCCGCATCCTCCGCAGTTATTTCCCGGAAGCGCCTCTCTGACACAATCCACTTTTTCATTTGTCTCTACGTGAAACTTTTTCCCAAAAAATCCTAGGAACAATCCTAAAAGAAGCCCTGTACCGCCAACAATCGCCGTAGCTAAAAGAATTCCTTCTACACTCATCTTTGTCCCCCCTTATTTTAAACCTGAAAATCCAAAGAATGCAATCGCCATCAAACATGCTGTCAGAAGCACAATCGGCGATCCTTTAAATGCTGCCGGTACATCATTGTGTTCCGTCTTTTCACGAATTCCTGCCATTAAAATAATGGATACGGTAAACCCAAATGCTGTCGCAAACCCATTCACAACGCCCTCGATCAGATTGTAAGATTTTTGGACATTAATCAAAGCAACACCTAATACCGCACAGTTTGTCGTAATTAACGGCAGATAAACGCCCAGAGCATTGTATAATCCAGGGCTTACTTTTTTTAAAAACATCTCTACAAACTGAACAAGCGCTGCGATAACTAAGATAAATACGATGGTCTGAAGATAGGTCACATTCATCGGTTCCAGTAAAAATTCATACAGTAATCCTGTAATAAATGAGGAGATTGTAATAACAAATATAACGGCTCCGCCCATTCCGGCTGCTGTCTCTACTTTCTTTGAAACGCCTAAAAACGGACAAAGTCCTAAAAACTGACTCAATACAACATTATTGATAAATGCCGCTCCAATACCAATCATCAAAAGTTCCTGCATCCTTATTTCCCCCTTTCGTTTCTCCTATAACGACTTTTTCCCACTTGGACAAGAAGAGCAAGAAGAACATGTTCCTGTACATCCTGATCCAACTTTTGTCTCTTTTCCTTTTTTTGCTGCCTTCATCTTTATTTTATTTTGCACTGCTGTCAGCATAGAGAGAACTAAAAATGCACCTGGAGCTAAAATAAAGATCGTGATTGGTTCATAAGAAGATGGCATAATCTGTGCTCCAAAAATAGTTCCTGCACCAATCAATTCTCTGACAAGACCGATTGATGTCAATCCTAATGTAAATCCAAGTCCCATACCAATTCCATCAAACAAAGAAGCAATCGGCGGATTTTTAGAAGCATAGGCCTCTGCTCTTCCTAAAATAATACAGTTTACAACAATCAACGGGATATAAATCCCCAAACTATCGTACAGAGAAGGCACATACGCCTGCAGTAAAAACTGAACAATCGTCACAAAGGAAGCGACAACAACGATAAATGCCGGCATACGCACCCCATCAGGAATCGTCTTTCTGAGCATTGAAATCATCATATTCGACATTGCTAAAATTACCATTGTTGTCAAACCCATTCCCAGTCCATTCATCGCTGATGTTGTGACTGCCAAAGTCGGGCACATACCAAGCATCAGGACAAAGGTTGGATTTTCCTTTATAATTCCATTATAAAGACGTTCTGTCGGCTTATTCATCTAACACGCCTCCTTCGCTTAAAGTTCTAAAACAGTTCAATCCTGCATTCACTCCATTTACGACTGCATTCGTTGTCACAGTAGCGCCACTGATTGCATCAATCTCATTTTCAGCCGCTGCCCCTGCTTTTGTATAGACAAAAGAATCCACTTTTTTCCCTGAAAATTGTGTCTTAAATTCTTCTGTATTGGCTTTCATTCCAAGTCCTGCCGTCTCACTGATTGATAAGATCGAAATTCCATTTACTGTTCCATCCTTCTGGATTCCCACCATAAAACAGATATCTCCGCCATATCCTTCTTTTGATGTGATCTGCATTACAGCTCCAAGCGTATTTCCATCTTTTGAGACAGCTTTCAAGACTTCATCAATCTGAACGTTTCCTTCCATCTGTGCTTCCTGCAAAGATTCTGATATCATCTGCGCTGCTGCTTCTTGCTCTTCGATTGCCTTAAATTCTTCTGCACCTTCAAATACCTTTTGACACGCTGCAATCTTTTGCTCTGCTTCCTGTTTTTTAATAGGATCTTTTGTGACTTCATACACCATACCTAAAAGCAATCCGGAAACTAATGTGATGACCATTAAAACAAACGTATCTTTTATGATTTTCTTCAATGTTTTTCGCCTCCTTTTCCAAATGCTTTTGGAAGTGTCACTCTGTCAATCAACGGCACTAACAGATTGGAAAAAATAATCGCATAGGACACACCCTCAACAGATTTTCCAAAAATTCGGAATAATCCTGTCAAAATACCTAATATCGCTCCATAAATCAACTGCCCCTTTTTTGTGATCGGGGAAGTAACATAATCTGTTGCCATAAAAAATGATGCCAACATTAATCCACCGCCAAACAGCTGTGCTGCAAGATAAGACAAATCAAAGCCATGACCGCCAAATAAAAGGACAAAAATGGCAAAAACTCCTAAATGCATTCCAGGAATGCGCAAAGAAATCACTTTATTCCATAATAAAAATGCCGCTCCAATTAAAATAGCAAGGGCTGATGTCTCTCCTATCACTCCCCCTGTCGTTCCTAAAAACATTTTCATAACATCGACCGATTCTCCGCTTTTTAAAAGAGTAAGAGGGGTTGCGCCAGAGATTCCATCGTATGTAAAGGTTGTCATTCTTCCTGCAAAGGAAATAAGTAAAAAACATCTTGCTGTCAAAGCTGGATTCATAAAGTTTTGACCCAACCCTCCAAACAGCTGTTTTACAATCAAAATTGCAAAAATTCCACCCAGAACAGGAATCCACCATGGTACAGTAGATGGCAAATTCAGCGCCAACAATAATCCGGTCACCGCTGCGCTGCAATCTGAAATCGTAATTTTCTTGTGCATCAATTTTTCATAAATATATTCTGTCAGCACACATGATGCCATACTAAGTATAATGGTAAAAAGTGCAGGCATCCCAAAATTAAAAATTCCAAAAATAGACGCTGGCATCAGTGCAATCAGCACGGTCATCATAATCCTTCCTGTTGTGTGTGAAGCCCGTATGTGAGGATTCGATGAGACATGAAATAACTCACCCATATCGTTATTCTCCCTTCTATACTCTATTTCTTTTTCCGCTTTCCAAGAATTATTTTTCTCATGGATTTAATGGACTGTGTCAGATGACGCTTCGCTGGACAGATATAGCTGCAGCAGCCACATTCGCAACATTCCATACCATCATATTTCAAAAACATTTCTTCATCATGGCGTTCTGCAAAATCAGCCAATCTTGCCGGTATTACTCGCCCTGGACAGATATCCACACATTTTCCGCAATTAATGCAGGCGCTTGGTTCATATTGCGCCGCTTCATCTTTTGTCATACACAGCAATGCGGAAGACGTTTTTGTCGCCGGTACATCCAGATTATAAAGAGCAAATCCCATCATCGGTCCGCCTGATACAATTTTTTTAGGTTCTTTTTTAAATCCGCCTGCCTCTTCAATCAGTTCATGATAATTCATTCCTGTACAGATACAGAAATTTTGCGGATTGGCAATCGCATCTCCTGTCACAGTCACGATTCTGTGCATCAGCGGACGACCTTCATACACGGCGCGATAAATGGAACAAACGGTATCGCAGTTGTTTACAATACATCCGGCATCTGCTGGAAGCATCGCAGAATGGATTGCTCTTCCAGTAGTCGCATAGATCAACTGTCTTTCTGCTCCCTGCGGATATTTTGTCTTTAATTCCATCACTTCTATCTGGTCTTCTGGCTGAATCTGTCTGCGCAGAGCTTCTGTTGCGTCTTTTTTATTATCCTCTACTGCAATAATCCCCTTAGCCTGTGGAAAAATTTTTAGTATGGCTCGCACGCCGCCTACTACCATCTCAGGATTTTCTATCATTCTTCTGTAATCTGATGTCAGATATGGCTCACATTCTGAACAATTTGCAATAATAAATTCTATTTTATCTGGCTCTTTCGGAGATAATTTTACATGCGTTGGAAATCCAGCTCCTCCCATTCCAACGATACCTGCCTCTTTTACAATCTGAATAATCTGTTGCGGACTTAAATTTTCTAAAGACTCTCTTTTCTCAAATTCAACGGATTCATACAGACCATCATTCTCTACAATAATCGCATTGCACATTGTCCCTGTCGTAGTCAATCTTGGTTCTATTCCTTTGACCGTTCCCGATACAGAAGCATGAATCGGCGCTGAGACAAAGCCACCAGCTTCTGCAATTTTCTGTCCCACCAGAATATGATCCCCTTTTTCTACAATCGGAACTGCCGGCGCTCCGATATGCTGTGATACAAGATACGCCAGTTCTCCTTTTGGAAGCACATTTCGAATTGGCTTATCCTTTGATAAGTCTTTTCCATCATATGGATGGATTCCTCCTTTAAAAGTGAATCGTTCCATTTTGCCATACCTTCTTTCCTTTTTATTTTTTAATCGATAGATCTTTTTTTTGATTTCCCCAAACTCTTTTAGATACGGATATGCTCTCATCCATCGCTTTGAAGGCAGATCGCCCTTTTCTACAATTTTCTCATATTGATCCGATATTTTCTGAAGTTTTTGCTTTAATTCATTTCGGTACTCTAAAACTCCAAAATGCTCTATCTTTTCTGACATTGCTTTTTGATACCATTCTAGTTTTTCCTGAATATTCTTTCGTTTAAAAGTTCCTGCATAGTCTTCTAGTTTTTCTATCCATTCTCCCACGGATGTGTATATTCTGGATTTTTGAATAATCTCACCATATTCATAAAGCAATATTTCTAAATGTTTCATCTTTTGTCCTAAATTTGCTGCCGAAACGGTAGAAATCGCAAAGTCAATCCCATAAATTACAAAAGCAACTATCACAAAACGCTTTCCAGTCTCCACAGAATACTGTCTTACGATCCATTCTACAAAAGGTTGCAAAACAAAAAACATGATTACGGTAAAAACTCCCCAACATATAGAACTTTCCAGACAAACTCTGCCCTGAAAATTAAACTTCTTTTTACTGTAATCCCACCAGCTTGTATGAAAAATCCATTCCATTACAACAGAAGTTAAATACTCCAGCAAAGTTGTAACTGCCATTCCTCCAAAAAATAAAAGTATGGGACTGCGTGGAAGATCATAAAAAATCAAACATAACAAAATCGCTCCTGCACCATAGATTGTCACAACTGGTCCTGCCACATATCCCCTATTGATAAATCGTTTTTCTGTCCACGATACATAGGAACTTTCCCAGATCCATCCAAAAAAACTATAAATAAAAAACCAATTTAATAAGTTATAACTTGTTATTCCACCAATCTCTAAATCCCACATTGTCTTCTTTACGGTTCTTCCGCATCCTTTCTTTTTTAATATATTTTCCACTTATTCTTTAAAATCAGGTATAATAAAACAGAAACCCAATTTATTTTGAATTGTAATTATTATATTTGAATTTTAGAAAGGAATCTTTTTATGAAAACTGCGAAACAACTTTTTCATTTTGAAACCTCTCCTGTTTTCAAAGAACTGCCAGATCTATCTTCCTCTTTTTTCTTTGATATTGAAACAACAGGACTTTCTCCAAAAAACTCCTATATTTATCTGATTGGTGTATTATACTTTCAAAATAATTCCTGGTACTCTCACCAATGGCTTGCTCAGGAAGAATCTGAGGAATCTTCTATTTTAAACGCTTTTTTTTCTTTCTGCACCTCCTATCAGACAATGATTCATTTTAACGGAAGGCGGTTCGATCTTCCTTTTATCTTGGAACGCTGCCGACAGCTTCATATACTTTGTCCGCTTTCCAGTTTTTCTGAATTTGATCTTTATCAAAATATTCGTCCTCTCAAGCAGCTTCTGAAACTTGAAAATCTTACGCAAAGATATTTAGAACAGTATCTGGATATCCAGCGCATAGACTCCTACAGTGGAAAACAGTTGATCGCCATTTATCATTCCTATCAAAAGCAATTATCTTCCCAGTTAGAAACTGCTCTCTTTCTCCATAATTATGAGGATCTGACTGGCATGACTGCGATTGTTCCTCTTTTATCTTTTCATTCCTTAAAGGAAGGAAATTTTTCTATAAAAAGTGTGCTTCCGATTGAAGATCCGGTTCATGGATTTTCCTTAAAAATATCGGTCACTTTGCCATATGTTCTTCCTCTTCCTGTCTCTTTCAAAAACGCATATGGCGCTTTTTCTGCAAAAGAAAAAGAATGTCATTTTCTGATCTTTGGAATAAAGACTACGCTAAAACATTATTTTCCGGATTATAAAAATTATGACTATCTTACTTTTGAAGAACGGATTATTCATAAAAGTCTGTCTTCTTATGTAGAACGCAGTCATAGGCGCTCTGCAAAACCTGAAGAATGTTATGTATCGAAAACAGGTTTCTTTTTACCACAAAAAAAATGTTTCTTTGAGCCTTCTTTTCAAGATCAATATCACGCTTCCGTTTTTTTCTTTGAATATAGAGAAGACCTCTTATCAAACACCGATTTGCTTCTCCCTTATATTCAAAATTTGTTTTTGCAAGGATAGATACAGTATATCATATTCTTTGTGAATTGCATAGAAAAAATAAGCAATTTGAAATAGTTGTTTATTTAACAAACTTATTTTCAATTTGTTTTCTGTTTATTTTTTAACAATTTCGAATCTTTTATTTCCTCTTTTTTCATCAAAAAAAGGGGCTGTGAAATAACAGTCTCTATGAAAAAAGAGGACTTTTCGTTCA
>CBCTVZ010000019.1:0-27874 GCA_965150505.1 uncultured Robinsoniella sp.
TTATGTGTAGCAGGTAGCAAGAATCCCACGGCTTTAGCCGTGTGGAGTGTCAAATAATTTTGTGATTGAGACATATGAAAATAAAAAAGCTGTTATGAAAGCAGGCGCAATCGATCATGTTGCAATAGATGTGAAAGATATTGAAAGAGCGTATGAGCTAGTAAATAAAGAGGGATTAAACACAACAAAAGATCAGATACATTTCCTACCTTTTTGGGAAAAGGGTGTCAAATTTTTTACAATCGAAGGTCCTAATAATGAGAAAGTAGAATTCAGTCAAATTTTGTGATAACCATATTATCTATTGTCACCAACTTTACCAATGATATAACATACTCTATATGAAAATATGCGGTTTTAAGCCATTTTCGTGGCAAAAAACCGCATATTTTTCTTTCTATAGGAATCAAACATTCTAAAATTTAATGGCAAAACTAGTTGATAAGGTTTGACGAATATGGATTGCGAATTTTTCGGAGTTTGTTTTCTATTTTTAGGATATAAAAAAGGAGTTGCTGTTCCAGTAGATTATCCATCTACTTTTGCAACAGCCCCAGAATTATTTAATAAAATCAAAAAAGGATAACTGTCCGTCAGGAAGATTTTCTTCTTCGATATTTGAAAATATGGATTTGTCATTCAACATGGTTGTTGAAGATATTTTATCAACCATATTGGTCTCTGTAACAACAGAAGCAATCTTTATAGATACTGTGTTTAATAGGGTGTTGTCAGATGTATCTTTAGGTTTTGGTTGTTCATGGGAAACGTTGTTAGGATTAGGCGTACTGAATCTACCACGATGCTGAACGCGAGATTTTTTTTCAATTTCTTCAGGAGACATTTCTGAGGAAATTGAAAGCAGTACCTCCTCTAAACGAGGATTAATTTTTAGATTTCTCTCCATCTTACGTCGAATAATTCCAAAACAACCAACAGGAGAAATGTATATATCTTTTGATGCATCTGAAGATACAATCTCCTGCATACTGGAGAATGTGGCATTTTCAGGTATTCCAGTACAGTTTAGTTGTAAAGCATTTCCAATCTGAACAATATCATTTTTCCCAAAGTTAAAGAAGTAGTTGTCGTCGGAAATATGAGTAGTTCGTTTGCTTAACTCAAGTGATGTCGGATCTAAAGTGATGGTATCACCAGTATCTTTGATTAATCGTTCTCCAAGCCAACGGACAACAGGAACAGCCCACGAATTGCCAGTCGCTTGATAGCGATTAGTTTTCTTTGCAGATGGAAGGTTTGTATAGTCATCTGGAAATCCCATTAATCGTTCAGTTTCAAGAGGTGACAATCGTCTGATCCGATTATCTTGAACAACGAATAATGATCCATTGTATGCAGCTGCATTACCATTCCATTTAGTTCCATATGCAGAGTAAAGACAATCAGTGTATTCACGAAATACTTCAAAATGATGACCATCCTTATCAAATACAAGAGGAGAAGATGGATAAGTTGCAAGGTCATGGCTGTGTAATTCAAAAAGAACTTTTTCAGGATGAAAATCTTTTCCACCTGCCACGACATATAGTCTTCGACGCTGCTGTGGTAACCCGAAGAATTTTGCATCTAATACTCGCCATGCAACATTTCTTTTTGGACCGTAAATCAAACCTGCATTTGGCCATCGACCACCTTTGATGGTCAATACTTCGTTAAGTCCAGCAAGAGATGAAACTAAACAACCAAAGGCATTTGTTTTATCAGTAAGAACTCCTTCGACGTTTTCCCAAAACACTTTGCATCGGTTTTGACCTGCAGATAATCGTACAGCATCATTTGAGTCGATTATATCAACAAATTTGAGCGTTAAGTTTCCGCGATCATCATTTAATCCATTTTGCCAACCTGCAAGGGAAAATGCTTGACATGGTGTGCCGCCACAGATTAAATCAGGAGCAGATATAAGGCCTTGGATGATTTTATCAGCGATATCATTCATATCTCCTAAGTTAGGAATACAAGGATATTTTTCTGCAAGAACTCTTGACGGAAATGTGGCTATTTCAGAAAACCATTCAAATGTGACTCCAAATGGTTCCCATGCAACAGATGCAGCTTCGATACCAGAGCAAATACTCCCTACTGTTTTAATCAAAGTATTATACCTCCTATAACAAACGTAATTTAGATTATAACATATTAGGTAGAGAAAAAGATAGTGTTACTTTTTTCTATTGTATAATTGCTCAAGTTCTTCTTTGTATGCTAACAAGTGACGGAGTTCTTTTCGCCAACGCTCAATATCGTACCAAGGACATCCTATACAACCTTTTTCAGCAGCTTTACCTTTGGTTGGAATAGCTGGATCCCAAGTTGGACCACCTTCATAATAATATGAAATGCCATAGATAGTACCACGTTGTCCAGTTTGAAAGCAATTTCGACAGACTTCGCGTTTTTGTTGGTTTCTTTGATTGGAGAGAAGTTGAAACTTATCTTTAATTTCGTCATCGGTCATAGTATCGGGGTTCTCTGTTTTTGTATCATTATCCCAACGTATTTCAGAAAACTTATGGTCAGGTAAGCAGTTTCTGTTTGGTACATTTTCATATACATCTATACCACCAAGAACGCGAATGATTTTTGATCTTAGAGCTGAGGACCATGTTTCATATCCATTACCTGCGAGTTCAATACGTTTGATAGGGAGAAGCTGCAAGCCTGTGTTTCGAGGTTTATTACATACGGGACACTGGTAACCAAGCTGAGTAGAAATGGTATATCCCATCTCCTTAAGATCTTGGATTCTGCGTGCAAAATTTGCATTGGAAATATCGCAATTTCGGCAATGCCATAAACCATCAGAAAGTGTAAAGAAGATATCTTTTGTCTCAGTAGAACGAGAAGCTGCCCATAGTTTTTCTTGTTCCTTTTTCCAAGCATTGTACTTTGACGGATGCATTTGATCATAGATATCATTTAGATACTTTTCAAGCCCTTCTTTGTCTGATTCAGGAATAGAAACACCGGTACGACGATATTCAACTGGAATCCATCCATCCCATTCATTTTTCACGTCAGGATATGAAAATAAAACGTGAACATATTCTTCTGATGCCTTAGTGTTGTAATAACGACCACTAAATAGTTTGATATTTGAATTAAGAGCCATACTTATTCCTCCTCTATTGCTTCAAATAATTTTGAAATGGGTAAATCTAAACCATTTGAAATTTTATAGATATTTATAAGCGATATATTTCTCTTCCCGCATTCAACTGATGAATAGTAAGTGCGATCCATTCCAATATGGTGTGCAAAACTTTCTTGGCTAAAACCTTTTTCAGTACGCAATTTTCTAATATGCGTTCCGAATGAAACTAGTACTTTTTCCATATAAACACCTCCAATGTTATTTTAAAAGTATACGGACTATAAGACAACGGACTATAAGTAACAATAGCTGGCCGAGGAAAAGAAGATAATCTTTCATTGACTTTTTTAATTCTTTTGAATAATGGTTGTTTTGTGACTGATCAAGCAATCCAGAAGGGTTCTTACCCTTATAAATAGAAACCCATTTTTGAAGACTCTGATATGCAATTCTTAGTTCCTTTCCTGCTTGATGCATTCCAATCTCTCCACTGAGATATCGTTCAACTATTTTTATCTTTTCTATTGGATTTATTTTACTTTTTCTAGACATAAAACCCTACATAGGACTTATATTCCATTGTCCTATATGAGGGGAGCATATCAGAAAAAGAAATAAAGTGTGGCAGCCTATTTTTGATAAAAATAACAATTAATCGTTTTTAAAATAAAAATAGATCGATTGTTACTATACAAACCATTTCTGGTTATGATAATAACTGAAATGGGGTGATAAGGGTGAGTAAAGAAGAATTATACAGTGCGATGGGAGAGCGGCTGAGAGGTGAAAGAACAAAACTAGGATATACGCAGGAGAAAATGGCAGAAAAGCTAGGAATGTCATTGACATATTATGGACAGATTGAACGTGGAATCAGCGGAATTCCTCTGGAAAAGCTGGTTCTTGCTCATGAATGCCTGAATATTGATCCAACCTATCTGTTGACGGGAAAAGAACGTCCGGTGGTAAGTTTTGATTTGGTGATTGATCAGTGTCCAAAAAGAAAACAGAACGATCTGAATGAATTGATTCAATATGCACTGAAACTGGCAAAATAAAAAGGGTAAATTCAAAAGGAAGAGAAGACGGCAGGGATGCGTTTCTCTTCCTTTTTCTTATATAAAGTGTCAAGAATCAATTTCTTCACCGGTATCAATCAAGTGTATCAATTTTTCGGCAACTTTTTTTACTTGAACAAATGGTTCCTGTTTTAGTTCTTGTTTTAATAGTTCTTTTAATTTTCGTCTTATAGTAATAAGTTGTTTTTCGCTGAAATCTTGAAAACGTATCGGATTTTCTAACAAATAGAGAGTGTTCAGACGAATTTTCCAATCTCTGCTTTGTAGAAATTTTAAAAATTTTTTGAATCCGGATTCTTCACCGAAGAGATATAAAGCATACCAGCAAGCTAATTTGCCCCAGTCTGTTTTTTGAACTTTTCGCACCCTACGAATGAATCGGATATCTTCTGAAACGTCTTCTTTTGAAACAGTGATATCTGCCCAAGAAGTAATTGCATAAAAGCAAGCAAATTCATCTCTTTCTTTTGGAATAGACTTTTTAAAAAACAGTTGAACTTCCTCATCTCCATCAAAAATACTTAGAGAATCATAGGCTTCATATCGAACTATATTTTCTTTGTCCTGAGCAAGACGTATCAGGATTTGCTTTGACTCTTCTGTTTCAAAATTCACCAATAAAGCGGCAACTGCGCTTCTGACAAAACAGTCAGGATTAACGGAAAGTATTTTTAAAGCCGGAAAATATTTATCAGAAAGATAAGGAATTTCTCCAGGACTAGGACAGAATTCATCTATTATTTTTTTAACTTCTGATATTTCTTCACTTTCAGATGCAATAAAATGATTTTCTTTGTTTGATAATTCATTTGTTTCAGATACTGATTCTTTCAAGGGATCACTCCTCTCACTTCAGATTTATTTTTAACAGTTTCATTTATATTTTTGATGCGCTGAAAATAGCTTTTTACAAGTATATATTTAAATTTTATGATTTCATCTTAAGGTTGTCAATGAAGCTTATGTTTTTGAAAGTAAATCATTTTTTAATTTGCTGTTTTATTATATTTACAGGGAATTTTGGCCATGGAATAAAAAAATACGCCGGAAAATATTGTTTTTCTGCAATATTTCCAACGTATTCCTAATTGCGACTCCTATTTTTTATAAATATTATAAAACTATAGTTAGAAAATATATTATCTTTAGATAAAAGATAATTCAATGATAAGATGATTTCTCTCATGACTTTTGCCATGAGAGATTCAAAAAAATTTTTTTATTTTTCCGCTGCTTAGGAATCGGCGCGGGATTTTATTTTGCGCGCGATATAAATAGCCGGTGTATCTGCAAGGCTTGTCACGATAAAGATCACATAGCTGGACCAGATGATTTCAAGCAATACAGGCATTTCATGTACGCCCCAGAAAGCGGCAAATGTAAACAGAACGGTATTTAAAAGCTGTGAGATCAGAGTAGAACCATTGTTTCTGACCCACAGATATTTCTTGCGGTCATGGCACAGGCGTGTCGTGAAGTCCCACCATTTATGGTATGCCCAGACATCGAAGCGCTGACAGATTGCATATACGAGAAAGCTTGCCAGCATCAGACGAGGCGTGTTGCTGAAGATTGCCTGCATATGCGGCATTGCCCAGTCGTTTGGAGAAGGTGTGTAATGCAGCCAGATCTGTGAAAGAATAATAAAGGCAAAGGAGGCTGCAATGCCGAGAGAGACGGCTTTTTGGGATGCTTTTTTTCCATAAATTTCACTTAAAATATCTGTGACAAGGAAAGAAGAAGCAAATAAAATATTGCCTAGCGTCTGCTCCATTCCAAAAGCGTTTACTAAAATCAAAACTTCGATGTTAGCAGTGATTGTAGCAAGCACAGTAAAACAGTAAAGACCACTTTTTCCAAATAAATAGTAAAAGATAACGACTCCTGAAAAAGTGACAATCAATGCAAAAATCAGTAAAAGTTCGTTGCTCATGACTCTCCTCCCACACCAAAATCTGTATTTTCAAATAAGATATCAACACGGTCATCGTTCTGATAAAGCGGATAAATTTCTTTGCGGAAAATCTCGATCACAGAAGGACACGGCAGGATTTTTGTCGTATTTTTGACCATGATATTGATGCAGACACGCTCAAAATAGCGAAGACCTGTCTCGACATCATGCTTCATAGATTGCGCAGTCTGACCTTCTAATCCGAAGAGAAGACAGACTTCATCAAAGTATTCAGCGATCTCTTTCGGATCGTCCTCGTCCAGTCCTTTTCTTAAAATATTTTCTCTGTAATCCGAGTCAAACGTCTCAACGCCAATCTTAACTTTGACATTGATTTTATGTTTCCAGAAGCGTGTGCGCAGGGCAGGAATACTGCTGCGGTGCATCCAGTGACACTCGAAATGGAGTTCTGAAATCTGCTTGTCAATGCAGACTTGTTCAATCAGATCCATGGTCTGTTCATCGAGGTCAATAAAGCTTCCGGAGTTGATCACTTCCAGTTTTTGATACTTTCCGGTTACTTTTTCCAACTCTTTTTTATTTAATTCAAAGTTTGCATTTTCATCTTTGGAAAAGTCGAGATGGTAATCGCAAAAACGGCATTTTCTCCATTTACAGCCACTGCCGCGGAGCATGACAATTTCACGTTTGTTTTTTTCTTCGATAATACTGTAGCGCACAGGATCAAATTTAGATGACATAAAAAAACCTCCTTAAAAATAATAAAAATCTCCGTGACACAATAAAACCGGAGATCTTTTTATTTTCTGTGAGGTAAATTTATTTTTTCAAGAAAGAGAGGAAAAGAGACAGAATAATAAAGATGCGTTCTGTCATCCATATGATTTAAGAAAAAATTTTGAAAATAAAAAAATGAGCCTAAAGCCCATGTAAGGTCCCTAGTTTTGTTTATAGACAGGATGGTCACGAACTGTCTGAATAAATCGAACCGATTATATCAAAAGGATGTCGAAAATGCAAGTAAAAAATTTATAGAAAAGAGCTGACAGAAGTGTTTGATCTCTGGTATACTAATCCGAGAATAAGATGGCGGAGGAATGGAATGGTGAAAAAATGGAAAATACTTTTAATATTGGCATGTTCTTTTGCTTTGTCCGGATGTACAAAGACACCGAAGAGTACGGAAAATATTGATCAGGGAAATCTTTCTCTGGGAAAAGGATATTATGAGGAAGCTCTGGGAAGCTTTCAGACTGCATTAAATGCGCTGGAAGATTTGGTGCAGGCTTACCGTGGAGAAGGAATTGCCTATATGGGACTTGGAAATTATGAAGAAGCAGTAACTTCTTTTACAAATGCCTTAAATGCCACAAAGCCAGATCAGGCAGAAGTAATCCAAGATTTGCGGATGTATAAGGCATCAGCGCAGTATCAGATGGGAGAATATGAGGGATGTAAAGTGACCTGTACAGAACTTCTGGCAGTAGAAGAATTATATGAACCATATTATCTTAGAGGCGCATGTAAAATGGAAGAAGGACAGGAAAAAGAAGCGGAGGCAGATTTTGATCAGGCAGTCCGTCTAAATCCAAAAGACTATAATCTGTACTTAAATATTTATGAAATATATAAAGAAAAGAACCTTTCTTCTGATGCAGGGAAATATCTGGAGCAGGCATTGACAATAGGCGGAGAGGAAGCAGAAGACTTATATCAAAGAGGCAGAATTTATTATTATCTTGGAAACTATGAAAAGGCAAAGGAACAGCTTTCAGGGGCGGCTTTACAAAGTCATGGATCTGCCATTTTGCTGTTAAGTCAGGTCAATATTGAGACAGGGGATGTCGAAAGCGCACAGACTCTGGCACAGCAATATTTGACGGAAATAGGGGAGACTCCGCAGGTTTATAACGTGATGGCGCTTGTCTATTTGGCGCAGGATCAATACGATGCCGCACTGGAACAGATTAACAAAGGTCTGGCGCTTGGAATGGAAGATGGAAAACAGGATTTATTGTTTAATGAGATTGTTGCATATGAGAAAAAGCTGGATTTTCAGACAGCAAAGGCGAAAGCTGAGACATATGTATCCTTGTATCCGTCCGACAAGCAAGGACAGAAAGAATATGAATTTTTATCGACACGATAAAAGGATACGGAGGGCAGAGAGCAGAAAATTATGGCAGAACTTTATGATATCACAGATACAGTAGAAAAAGTAATTTTAATCGGAGTAAGCACTGGCGACAGCGATATGATGAAAGAATCTTTAGATGAATTGGAAGAATTGGCAGACACTGCCGGCGCTGTCACAGTTGGAAAAGTTATTCAAAATCTGCCGCAGATTCAGCAAGGCACTTATATTGGAACAGGAAAAATAGCAGAGATTTCCAACATGATTGCAGAGACAGGGGCGACAGGCGTGATTTGTGATGATGAACTTTCACCGGCACAGCTAAAAAATCTGGAAGAAGGTCTTGGAACGAAAGTGATGGACAGAACGTTGCTGATTCTCGATATTTTTGCGGCGCGCGCTTCGACAAGCGAAGGAAAGATTCAAGTAGAGCTGGCACAGTTAAAATATCGTCTGGCAAGACTGGTCGGTCTTAGAAGTTCTCTCTCAAGACTGGGAGGCGGAATCGGAACGAGAGGACCTGGAGAAAAGAAACTGGAGATGGATCGACGTTTGATCAAAGATCGAATCGCTCAGCTCAACCGAGAGCTTGCCGAGGTAAAAAAACACAGAGAAGTAATTCGTTCAAAAAGAAGCAGAGACCATGTGTCAGTGGCAGCGATTGTGGGCTATACAAATGCAGGAAAATCAACGTTGCTGAATAAAATGACAGGAGCTGGCGTTCTGGAAGAAGATAAATTGTTTGCAACGCTTGATCCTACGACAAGAATGTTAGAGTTAGAGAGCGGACAAGAAATTTTGATGACAGATACCGTTGGATTTATCCGTAAACTGCCGCATCATCTGATTGATGCGTTTCGCAGTACGCTGGAGGAAGCAAAATATGCAGATATGATTCTGCATGTAGTCGATGCTTCCAATCCACAGATGGAAGTCCAGATGGCAGTTGTATATGACACCTTAAAAAAATTGGGCGTTTATGATAAGCCGGTGATCACTGTGTTTAACAAGCAGGACAAAGTGACACAGCAGGAGACGCTTCGTGATTTTAAGGCAGATCACATTTTGAAAATTTCAGCAAAGACAGGGGAAGGCCTCGAAGAATTAAAACGTGTGTTGGAACAGGTGCTGAAGGAGAAACAGATTTTAATTGAACGTGTCTATCCTTATAATGAAGCGGGCAAGATTCAGCAAATCCGAAAATTTGGTCAGCTTTTAGTGGAAGAGTATCAGGCAGATGGCATCTATGTGAAAGCATATGTGCCGACTGATTTATATGGCAGCGTATGCTAAAAAAGCAGACAGAAGCGGTATGCGGAAAACATCACTTTTTGAAGAAAAAAGATGTGCGCTAAAAAATGAAGAGGAGAAAAAAAGTTGAATTTTCAAGAAAAACAAAGAGCAGATCTTGAAAATTTATGACCAAGAGAAAAAAACCATCAAAATGAAATGAGACACTATATCTTGTGTGATGTATATAAAATATACAAGATATGGTGTCTTTTCTGTTGACTGACTATAGAAATTTTGCTAAAATGGGATAAGCCACCAGTGATAAAGTTCTTGATTCTATGTGAAGTCTGAAGAGTGGACGGACTGTCTCACATGGCAAAAACGCTGGTATGATAAAGAGAATAAAAAGAATGGGTAAGGAGAAATCGACTATGTTCAAAGTGATAAAACGAGATGGGGAGATTGCAGAGTTTGATCTAAAAAAAATCAGTTCTGCGATAGAGAAAGCATTTGAGGCAACAGATACGAACTACAATACCGATATGATTGAATTACTCTCTTTAAGAGTGACTTCTGATTTTCAAAAACAGATTAAAAAAGATGCGATTGATGTGGAAGCGATTCAGGACAGTGTGGAGCATGTACTGGTACAGACTGGTTATGCGGCGGTAGCAAAAGCGTATATCCTTTACCGGAAACAGAGAGAAAAAATCAGAAATATGAAATCTACGATTCTGGACTATAAAGATATCGTAAACAGTTATGTAAAAGTGGAAGACTGGCGTGTGAAAGAAAATTCTACCGTGACCTATTCTGTGGGCGGATTGATTTTAAGTAACTCTGGAGCGGTTACAGCAAATTACTGGCTGTCTGAGATCTATGATGAGGAGATTGCAAATGCACATCGAAATGCGGACATCCATCTTCATGATCTTTCTATGCTGACTGGATACTGTGCAGGATGGTCGTTAAAACAGTTGATCAAAGAGGGTCTGGGAGGAATCAATGGAAAGATTACTTCTTCTCCGGCAAAGCATCTGTCTGTTTTATGTAATCAGATGGTAAACTTTTTAGGAATTATGCAGAATGAGTGGGCAGGAGCGCAGGCCTTTTCTTCTTTTGACACGTATTTAGCGCCGTTTGTAAAGGCAGATCATCTAAGTTATCAGGAAGTAAAAAAATGTATTGAATCCTTTATCTATGGAGTCAACACACCGAGTCGCTGGGGAACACAAGCGCCATTCTCCAATATTACATTAGACTGGACTGTTCCAAACGATCTCGCAGAGCTTCCGGCGATTGTAGGCGGAAAGGAAATGGATTTCTGCTATAAAGATTGTAAAAAAGAGATGGATATGGTCAACCGCGCTTTTATTGAGACGATGATTGAAGGCGATGCAAATGGAAGAGGATTCCAGTATCCAATCCCAACGTATTCCATCACAAAAGATTTTGACTGGTCTGATACAGAGAATAATCGTCTTTTATTTGAGATGACTTCAAAATATGGAACACCATATTTTTCTAACTATATCAACAGCGACATGGAGCCGAGCGATGTGCGCAGTATGTGCTGTCGTTTGAGACTGGATTTGAGAGAGCTGAGAAAGAAGACAGGAGGATTCTTCGGATCAGGGGAAAGTACAGGCTCAATCGGCGTTGTGACAATCAATATGCCAAGAATTGCATATCTGTCAAAGACACCGGAAGAGTTTTATAAACGATTAGATCATATGATGGACATTGCAGCGCGGTCTTTAAAAATCAAGAGAACCGTTGTGAGCAAATTGTTGGAGGAAGGGTTGTATCCATATACAAAACGATATCTTGGAAACTTTGACAATCATTTTTCAACGATTGGTCTTGTCGGAATGAATGAAGCTGGTTTAAATGCAGCTTGGCTTGGAAAAGATCTGACTCATCCAGAGACAGAGAAATTTACAAGAGATGTTTTAAATCACATGAGAGAACGCCTTGTGATTTATCAGGAAGAGTATGGCGATCTGTATAATCTGGAAGCAACGCCGGCTGAATCGACAGCGTATCGTCTGGCAAAACATGACCGTGACCGATATCCGGATATCAAAACCGCTGGCAAAGAGAATGATGTGCCATATTATACAAACAGTTCCCATCTTCCTGTGGATTATACAGAAGATATCTTTTCAGCGCTTGATATTCAGGATGAATTGCAGACATTGTATACTTCTGGAACGGTATTCCACGCATTTTTAGGTGAAAAACTTCCAGACTGGAAAGCGGCGGCATCTCTGGTGCGCAAAATTGCAGAGAATTATAAACTGCCATATTATACGCTCTCCCCAACGTATTCCGTCTGCAAGGAACATGGATATTTGGCCGGAGAACATTTTACTTGTCCAAAATGCGGACAGACGGCAGAGGTTTACAGCAGAATCACGGGATATTATCGACCTGTACAGAACTGGAATGATGGAAAAACGCAGGAATATAAAAACAGAAAAGTATATGATATGGAACATTCTCATTTGAATCCAATACCGAGAAGCGTCATTACAATGAAAGAAGATGAGATTGAATTTAAACCGATGGATTCTGTAAAATATCTGTTTACGACAAAGACATGTCCAAACTGTAAGATTGCAAAACAGATGCTCAAAGAAGAGACGTATCAGGTAATTGATGCGGAGGAAAACAGAGAGCTTGTGTCAAAATATGGCATTATGCAAGCGCCTACACTTGTGGTGATTGAGAATGGAAAAATGAACAAATATGTAAATGCTTCCAATATCAAGCGTTATGTTGATCATAAATAATTTCTCAAAAAGATGAAAGCGGTCTTTTCAGTATGCTATCTCGTTATCTATAAGTAATTTCAAAAAGCAGAAAAAAGAATAGAAAAAGATGCTGCATCACATTCCAAAAGGAATTGATATGCAGCATCTTTTTTTACGCTAGAAATAAATTTATCTGAAAATTATTCTTTAACTACGTTTACAGCCTGCATTCCGCGTGGGCCTTCTGTTAAATCATAAGAAACAGCCTGTCCTTCTTCCAGGGATTTGAAGCCTTCTCCAGCAATACCTGAGAAATGTACGAATACATCTCCTCCATCTTCTCCTGTGATGAATCCGTATCCTTTTTCTGCGCTAAACCATTTTACTGTACCTTTGTTCATTGTGGTACCTCCATTCAAATAATAAAACTGATGATAAAAAATTCACCAGCTATTAAAGATTACATAGGTTTAAGGAAGTGTCCAATATAATCTCTAATAACTAGTGAATTATTCAACATCCAATAAATCTTGTTGCATCCTAATTATATCTTCTGGAAATCGTATTGTCAAGATATTTTCGCTATTCTCAATGTGATAAAAATGTTGAAAAATAGGGGGAAAAGTCGGAAGCTGACGAAGCAGAAGATTGAGTTCACAAACGCAATGTGATATGATAAGGCAAATGAAAGAAAAAGGGGAAAAACATGAAGATAGAGATAAAATTGCCTGATAAAGTAAGCCATATTTTAGAGACGTTACACCATGCTGGATATGAGGCGTATGCTGTGGGGGGCTGTGTCAGAGACTCTTTGATGGGAAGAGTTCCGGATGATTGGGATATCACTACTTCAGCGAAACCAGAAGAGACAAAAAAGCTGTTTGATCGAACGATTGATACAGGAATTGAGCATGGAACAGTGACCGTTATGATCGATCATGAAGGATTTGAAGTGACAACGTATCGAATTGACGGAGAATATACAGACAGCCGTCATCCAAAAGAGGTGTCTTTTACATCAAATCTCGTTGAAGACTTAAAACGAAGAGATTTTACAATCAATGCGATGGCTTACAATGAGAAAGATGGTCTTGTAGATGAGTTTGACGGAATCAAGGATATGAAGGAAAAGAAGATTCGCTGTGTTGGAAATCCAGAAGAGCGATTTGCAGAAGACGCATTGAGAATTATGAGAGCCGTTCGTTTTGCGGCGCAGTTAGGATTTCAAATTGAGAAAGAGACGAGTGATGCCATTAAAAAATTAGCGCCTTCTTTGAGAGCAATCAGCGCAGAGCGTATCCAGACAGAACTTGTAAAATTGCTTGTATCGCAGAATCCTCAGTTGATCTGCCGTATCGTTGAACTTGGGATTGCAAAAACGATATTGCCGGAATTAGACGAGACTTTGTCCGATTTCACAAGCGTAAGAGAGGAGGAAAAAGAAAAGACACAAGAGAGATTTGAAGCGCTGAAACTTTACCCGAATGATAAAAGCATCCGACTGGCAGCCGTTTTTCAGATATTAGGAAAAGATGCGCAGGACAGCGCAGAGAAAACGAAAAAACTTTTGAAGAGATTGAAATTTGACAATGATACGATGAATAAGACAACGCATCTGATCCAATTTAAAGATATGGAGATTCCATTGAATAAGGCGGCAGTCAGAAAGGCAATTTATAAAACAGGGGAAGAAATTTTCCCAATATTATTAGAGTTTAGAAAAGCAAATGAAGAGGCAAAAAAAGAGATTGCGTCAGACAAAGAGAACAAGAAAAAAGAAACTTGTCAGATCGAACAGCTATATGAGGAAATTATAAAAGCGGGAGATTGTCTCTCTTTAAAAACGCTTGCGGTGACAGGAAAAGATTTGATTGCAGCGGGGATGAAACCGGGAAAAGAGCTGGGAATTTGTCTGGAAAAGATGCTTTTGGATGTGTTAGAACATCCGGAGCATAATAACAAGGAATACCTGTTATATTCTGTTTTACCATGACATAAGATAGAGGGAACAGAGCCAAACAGGGGGAATCGAAGTGAATGAAAAAGGTCTGAAAATTTTAGAACAGTATGATTTAACCGTATATAACAGCAGAAGAGGGAGAAATTCCTGGATCTGCGAGACAGATCGTGGATGGAAACTGGTGACAGAGTTTTCGGGAGCGCCTAAAAAATTGGAATTTCAAAATCAGGTACTTGCTCATCTAAAAGAGGAAGGATATCCTTTTGTGGATCTTGTGATGGAAAACAGAGAAGGAGAACTGTTTACGCAGGATCGTGAAGAGACAAGATATATTGTGAAAGACTGGTTTGAAGGAAAAGAATGCGATACGAAAAATGAAGAGGATATTTTAAATGCAGTGAAAAATCTTGCGCATCTCCATAAAATCCTCTGTTATATACCGCAAAAAGAATCACTTCGATATACGCAGATGCCTTTGGAAGAAGAGATCAGAAAACATAGCCGTCAGCTAAGAAAAGTATATGGTTTTGTCCGAAAAAGAAGAAAGAAAAATGTGTTTGAAGATCTGTTTCTGAATCATTTTTCAGAGTTTTTTGAAGAGGCAGAGGAGGCAGAACGATATGCGCAGAAAGAATTGGGCAAAACGTATCTGGAATCAAGCATCGAAAGAGGACAGCTTTGTCATGGAGAGTATAATCAGCACAATGTAATCATGAACAGAAATATGATTGCCACTACAAATTTTTATAAGTGTTGTTATGGAATGGCGATCAGTGATTTTGGCCAGTTTTTGAGAAAAATGATGGAAAAACAAAACTGGGATGTGAGAATGGGATTCCGTATGATAGAAGAGTATGATCGTGTGCGAACGATCTCAAAAGAAGAAAAAATATATCTGAAAATTTCCATGATCTATCCGGAAAAATTTTTTAAACTGGTGAACTGTTACTATAATACAAATAAGGCGTGGGTTCCAGATAAAAACACTGAAAAGCTGGAAGCATTGATCCAACAGCAGGAAAAAAGGAAAACGTTTTTGAAATTATTGGAATAAATATTCCATTTTAAAAAGAATTATTATATAATGAAAAAAAATACAACGGGAGGTTTTAGAATGGACTACAAGAATATTTACCAAGAATGGTTGGAAAATCCATATTTTGATGAAGCTACAAAAGCAGAACTGCGTGGCATTGCAGATGATGAAAATGAAATCAAAGAGCGTTTCTATGCAGATCTGGAATTTGGAACAGCTGGTTTAAGAGGTGTAATCGGCGCTGGAACAAACAGAATGAATGTTTACACCGTCAGAAAAGCGACACAGGGACTTGCAAATTACATTGCAAAAGTAGGACAGCAGTCAAAAGGTGTGGCGATTGCATACGATTCCAGAAGAATGTCTCCGGAATTTGCAGATGAAGCTGCACTTTGCCTTGCAGCAAATGGAATTAAAGCATATGTGTTTGAAAGCCTTAGACCGACACCAGAACTTTCCTATGCGGTTAGAAAATTAGGATGTATTGCCGGAATCAATATCACAGCAAGCCACAATCCGCCAGAATATAACGGATACAAAGTTTACTGGGAAGACGGCGCACAGATCACGCCTCCTCATGATTCTGGAATCATGGCAGAGGTAAAAGCGGTCACAGATTATGCTTCTGTAAAGACAATGGACAAAGAAGCAGCAAAGAGCGCAGGTTTATATGAAGTAATTGGAAAAGAAATTGACGACGCTTACATTGAAGAGCTGAAAAGTCAGGTCATTCATTGGGATGCGATCAAAGAAGCGCAGAAAGATATTAAAATCGTATACAGCCCTCTTCATGGAACAGGAAATATACCGGCCAGAAGAGTATTAAAAGAGCTGGGATTTGAAAACGTTTACGTTGTAAAAGAACAGGAGCTTCCAGATGGAAACTTCCCTACTGTCAGCTATCCAAATCCTGAAGCAAAAGAAGCATTTGAGCTGGGCTTAAAACTGGCAAAAGAAATTGATGCAGATCTTGTTTTAGCAACAGACCCAGATGCAGACCGTCTTGGCGTTTATGTAAAAGATACAAAGAGTGGGGAGTATATTTCTTTGACAGGAAATATGTCAGGATGCCTCCTTGCAGATTATGAGATCGGTCAGAGAAAAGAATTAAAAGGGCTTCCAGAAGACGGCGCGCTGATCAAGACGATTGTTACAACAAATATGGCAGATGCGATTGCAAAAGCATATGGCATTCGCCTGATCGAGGTTCTGACTGGATTTAAATTTATCGGACAGCAGATCTTAGGATTTGAGCAGAGCGGAAAAGGAACGTATCTGTTTGGATTTGAGGAGAGCTACGGATGTCTGATTGGAACTCATGCAAGAGATAAAGATGCGATTGTAGCTACCATGGCGCTTGCAGAGGCAGCAGCTTACTACAAGACAAAAGGAAAGACATTGTGGGATGCAATGGTAGATATGTATGAAAAATACGGATACTATAAAGATGATATCAAATCCATCACATTAAAAGGAATCGAAGGTCTTGCAAAAATTCAGGAGATTTTAGAGACACTGAGAAAGAATCCACCGGCACAGATCGGAGATTATAAAGTAGTTTCTGCAAGAGATTACAAGAAAGATACGATTCAGAATCTGGAGACAGGTGAAATTACACCAACAGGACTTCCAAACTCAAACGTTCTGTACTATGATCTGACAGATGACGCATGGCTTTGCGTAAGACCATCCGGAACAGAACCAAAAGTAAAATTCTACTATGGAGTAAAAGGAAATTCTCTGGAAGATGCAGATCAGAAATCTGCTGCTCTTGGAGAAAAAGTTCTGGAGATGATCAATGCAATGCTTTGATTCGGACAGGCAGGAGCAAATAGAAATGCAGCAATTTCGCAAGATTGTCTCAAAGATCAGAGAGGGATGTCCTTGGGACAAGATGCAGACGCATCAAAGTCTGGGAAACTGTATGATTGATGAGACAGCGGAGGCGCTTGCAGCAGTAAAACTGTATGAAACGATGGGTGATTCTGAAAATCTTTGTGAAGAACTGGGCGATTTGCTTTTTCTGATTCTGCTTCAGAGCCAGATTGCTGAGGAGGAAGGAATTTTTACATTGGATGATGTGATAGATGGGATTGCAAAAAAGATGATCCGCCGTCATCCGCATATTTTTCCAAATCAGGAAAACGGAGGAGAAAATCCGAGCTGGGAAGAGATCAAGAGACGGGAAAAGAGTGGAAAAGATGAGACTTTTTTCCGTCAGCAGAAAGAAATGATAAAAATTGTTCAAAAAGAGATGAGCGATTATCTGAAAAAGAAAATAGAAAAAGACGGATAAAGAGGGATTGTTTTCGGATACCATATCTGCTGAGAGCTGAATTTTGGAAGAAAGGACCGTGTGCTTTGAAGTTCTGAAGGAAAGCACAAGATATCGTTAAAAACCAAGACAGAAATTCAGAAAATTTCTTGACAAACAATAGGGAAGAGGTTATAAATAGACGTAAGAGTTTTGAAAACCAGACAAAATGGCAGAAACTCAAAATAGAACGAATGCCGCTGACCGGTAAGGATCAGCAGGTAAAGAAAGAACATTTGACCTTGACTCGTATGGCATAAGCGTATGTTGTAGCGTCAGGCATAAGCAGAAGTAAGAGGAGGAAATAATCCATGAACAAAACAGAATTAATTGCAGCAGTTGCAGCTAAAACAGAATTAACAAAGAAAGATACAGAAAAAGTTTTAAAAGCATTCACAGATGTAGTTGCTGACGAACTGAAAAAAGGCGAGAAAGTACAGCTGGTTGGATTTGGAACATTTGAAGTATCTGAAAGAGCAGCAAGAGAAGGAAGAAACCCTCAGACAGGTGAGACAATGAAAATTGCAGCATCAAAAGCTCCAAAATTTAAAGCAGGAAAAGCTTTAAAAGATATGATCAACGAATAAGAAAAAAATAGATAGAAAAACAGGGGCTGTTGCAGATTGCGGCAGCCTTTTTTGTCTGTCAGAAAGAAAATGCGCAGAATGCAGATTTTCTTTTTTAAATCGAGCGGGAGGTTAGAAAATGAGACTGGACAAATATTTAAAAGTATCAAGACTGATTAAGAGACGTACGGTTGCAAATGAAGCGTGTGATGCAGGAAGAGTGCTGATCAATGAAAAACCGGCAAAGGCATCCACAGCCGTCAAAGAAGGAGATATCATAGAGATTCAATTCGGGACAAAATCTGTCAAAGTAGAAGTTCTGGATGTACAGGAAACTGTAAAAAAAGATGAGGCAAAGGAATTATACCGTTATCTGTAAGAAGAGTACAAGCATAAATGACACCATTTCTGCATAGATTACAGTAAGAATCAGGAAGCGGGAGGAAGAACATGGAAGAGAAGCCGGATATGCAAAACCACCGTATTTCTTTGACTGGCAGGCAGTTTGGAATGATCACAGGTGTCTCGGATGTCGTCTCATTTGATGTGACGGAAATTGTGCTGGAGACAGAGATGGGAATGCTGATGATTAAAGGAAAAGACCTTCATGTAAACCGACTGACTCTGGAAAAGGGAGAGGTAGACATCGAAGGAATGGTAGACAGTCTGACATATTCAGAGGGCGGACATCATAGACAGGGAGATTCTCTCCTTGGAAGACTGTTTAAATAAGTGCGTATCAGCAGTGTGATCAGTCAGGAGGCAATGCTCTTTTTGCAGTCGGTGGCAGCAGGGGGAGCGTTATGGTGTTTTTACGATTGCCTTATTATTTTTAGAAAAGTAATTCGCCATAACATTCATGTGATAAATGCAGAAGATTTTTTTTACTGGATTTTAGCCGGAATCTTTGTCTGCTATCTGATGTTTCGGAGCAATGATGGAATCATCAGAGGATTTTCGATGGCAGGCGTGTTTTTGGGAGCTTTTTTTTACCATGAGACCGTCAGCTGGATTTTTGTGAAAGTCATGTCGCTTTTCTTTTTATGGCTGAAAAAGGGATTGAAGAAAATTCTGAAATTTTTAGAAAAGCCATTTGTCAAATTGGGACAATGGATAAAAAAGAAAAAAGGCGATGTGAAAAAGAAACGATGCGCAGCGAGGGAAAAACGAAGGAAAGCCAGAGAGCGAAAGAAGGAAAAGGATGGCAGCAAGAAAAAAGAAAAGAAAAAAAAGAATACGAATCGGAAGTCGTCTCACAGTGGGGGGAATCTCAACAGTTCTGATTATTCTGGCGGTTGTTATGATGATTCAGACGCGCAATCAAAGCCAGATTTACGATACATACAAGGAACGAGATCAGGAGCTTCAGAAAATGAGCGAGGAAGAAAGCGAGCGCACAAAAGAGATCGAAGAGCTAAAAGAAAAGATAAACACAGATGAGTACATAGAAGAAATTGCGATTGAAAAATTGGGACTAGTGCCAAAAGATGAAATTATTTTTGAAGAGGAAAATTAGTGCTTGACAAAAAAGAAAAAATCGGGTATAATTTCAAACTGTGTGGCGGAATAGCTCAGTTGGCTAGAGCACACGGTTCATACCCGTGGTGTCGAGAGTTCAAATCTCCCTTCCGCTATGAAGAGGAACTGATGTACAGAAGTGCATCAGTTTTTTTGTGCTTAAAAAACTTGTTGAAAAATTTTGAAGTCAGGCATATTTTGTCAACAAATTTAAAAAAAATGATGACTGATTTTGACAGATCTCTCAGAGAAAAGAACGTATAATACTCTCTTGATAACCGGATTGTCAGGAGGGGAGAATATGGGGATATGGATTGCTGTTTTGATGATTTTTTTTGTGGGAAGCAGCCTTTGGTGCTATCAAAAAGGAAGAATGCAGGAGGAAGTGGATCAGGAACAGACAGCGGCGACACTGGCTGGACCAGGCAGAGAGATGATTTTAAAATATTCGGATTCTTTTTTGCAGCTTGCCCAGACATTTCGGGAGATGCCGGAAAAAAAAGAACGACTGTCTGAGGAAGAAGTTCAGGATATGTTCAACGAGATCGAGAGGCATATCTGCAGAAAATGTGAGAACTGGAGAGAATGCTGGAAAACTGAGTATTATCAGACGTATCGGATGATGTATGAGATGCTGGCAGCGGCGGAAGAAGAAGGGGAAGTGGAAGCAGCTGAGAAAATACAGGGATTTTATGATCGCTGTCTGTATGTGGATCAGATGCTAGAGCAGATGACGCAGTTGTTTTATCGCGCAAAACTGAATCTGATGTGGAGCAATCGAATGCTGGAAAACCGTTCTGTCATTGCTTCACAGTTATATGAAACGGCTTGTCTGATGGACGGCTTGGCATCGAAGATTTACAGCGTGGAAGGAGCGGACGATTTTCAAAAACAGCAGATTAAACTGAGATTAAAAATGAAAAATGTGCAGGTGCGTGAGATTTTGATTCAGAATCAGGAACATCGAAAAGTATATCTGACGATGAGGATGGTAAGAGGCGAGTGTATCTCCACAAAAGAGGCGGCATCCATCTTGAGTGAGGTATATAAGACACAGATGATTCCAGCTCCTGACAGCAAGAGAATTGTAAACAGAGAATACGGTACGGTACTGTTTGTGGAAGACACCGTTTACTATATGCTAAATGGAGTTGCAAGGGCAACGAGAGACGGAGAAATTGTTTCAGGAGATAACTTTACATTTTTGACAAAAGACAATGGACAAGTGATTATGAGTTTATGCGATGGAATGGGATCGGGAATCGGCGCAAGCAAAGAGAGCGAGACGGTGATAGAATTGCTGGAACAGTTTTTAGATGCTGGATTTGGAATGGACACGGCAGTCAGAATGATCAATTCCGTGATGGTTTTAAGAGAAGATGAGGCTATTTTTTCTACGATTGATCTGTGCGCGGTAGACTTATACAGCGGTATGTGCGATCTGTTAAAAATTGGCGCATCGACAACGTTTATACGCCATGGAGAGCAGATCGAAACGATTCGCTCTACGAGTCTTCCGGTAGGCGTGATGAAGAATGTAGATTATGAACATACAAAGAAAAAATTGTATGACGGCGACTTTATTGTGATGGTTTCGGATGGGGTACTGGATGCGATGCCGCAGAGAAAAGCAGAGGAGACGATTGGAAAATGGATTTTGCAGTCTGAGACGATGAATGCGAAAGAATTGGCGGAAGAGTTGTTGGAGGGCGTATTGAAGCAAAGATGCCAAAGAGCAGAGGATGATATGACCATTTTGATTGGAACAATTTGGAAGAAATAGACGTTTCGAGAAATCAGAACGGGAAATAGGCTTGCATTTTTTGCGGAAAATTTGTATAGTAGAAAAGCAAAAATCAGCAGAAAGAACGGAGAATGATGAAAAAAGGAATAGAAATGATCCGTCAATATCGTATGATTGAAGAAGGAGACCATGTTGTGGCAGGTGTATCAGGAGGACCTGACTCCGTATACCTGCTTTTTTTATTGACGGAGTATAAAAAGAATGTGCCATTTTCAATCAGTGTAGTCCATGTAGAACATGGAATACGCGGACAGGAAAGCAAAGAAGATGCACAGTTTGTACGACAGCTCTGTATGAGGATGAAGATTCCATTTTTCCTTTTTGAGACAGACGTGCAGATGGAGGCAAAAGTCAGAAAAATTTCCACGGAGGAAGCTGGACGAATGATCCGATATGAAGCCTTTGATGAGATTTGTCACAAATATGGCGCAAATAAGATTGCGATTGCGCATAACGAAGAGGATCAGGCAGAAACCATCTTATGGAATCTGTCAAGAGGAAGCGGGCTTGCAGGACTGTGCGGAATGCAGCCAGTCAGAGGGAATTTGATTCGTCCGCTTCTTACGACATCGAGGGTAGAGATTGAAAAATGGCTTGAGGAAAATGGAGTGGAGACACGGCAGGATAAGACGAATCTGGAGGAGATCTATACAAGAAATAAAATACGACATCAGATTATTCCAAGACTGAAAAGCGGGATTAATGCGCAGGCAGTCAGACATATTGCTGAGGCTGGACAAAAGATCCAAAGAGCAGAAAGTTTTCTGCAAAAGATGACGGATCAGGCAGAGGAACAATGTCTGGAACGAGAGGAAAATTGTGTAAAAATCAGATTAGAGTTGTTTTTAAAGCAAGAACCGATTATTCAGGAGTATCTGATTCGGAGAGCCATCCATGCGTTGGCAGACAGCTTGAAAGATGTTACAAACAGACATATAGAAGCCTTGCTGAAAATTGCTAATGGAGCAGAACAAAGTCAGACCAATCTGCCGGGAGGTGTGAGAGGAAAAAAAGAAAAAGGCTTTTTGATTTTGACTTCCTCAGAATTTCAAAGAGAAGAAAAGAAAAAAAATATTTTCATAGAAGTGGATGTCCCAAGCGTAGTATATCTGGAAAACAGTATGGCAGAGTTTACTTTGGAGGAAATGAAATATCAAAGAATTCCAGAAAAATCGTATACGAAATGGATTGATTATGATACAATAAAAAGCAGATTAATCTTACGCAGCAGACTTCCTGGAGATTATCTCATTATAAACAAGGAGGGCGGAAAGAAAAAGCTGAAAGATTATTTGATTGATATGAAAGTTCCCAGAGAGGAAAGGGATTCCATTTTACTTCTCGCTGACGGCTCTCATATTTTATGGGTGGTTGGTTTTCGGATCAGCGAAGCGTGTAAGGTAAAAGAAGGAACAAAACATCTTTTAAAAATAAAAATTACAAAGGAGAATGAATATGGAACACAAGATTAAAGTATTATTGAGTGAGTCAGAAGTAAATCACAGAATCAAAGAAATCGGAGAACAAATCAGTCAGGATTTTGCAGGAAAAAAAGTACATTTGATCTGTGTGCTAAAAGGCGGAGTTTTCTTCACCTGTGAATTGGCAAAACGCATCACAGTGCCGGTATCTCTTGATTTTATGTCTGTCAGCAGTTATGGCGCAGGTACAGAATCAAGCGGAATTGTAAAGATTGTAAAAGACTTAGATCAGCCTCTGGAAGGAAAGGATGTCATTATTGTGGAGGATATCATCGACTCAGGAAGAACACTGAGTTATCTGATGGATATTCTGAAAAAGAGAAATCCAAACAGCATGACGCTTTGTACGTTACTGGATAAACCAGAAAGACGAGTGGTAGATGTCAAGGTGGATTATGTCGGATTTAATATACCAGATGAATTTGTTGTAGGATATGGACTGGACTACGATCAGGAATACCGGAATCTGCCTTACATTGGAGTAGTAGAAGTTTAGAAAGGAGAAACAGGAATTGAAAAAAAATTCAAGGGGTCCGGGTTTTTATCTTATGATGATTGCTGTCGTGATCCTGGCTTTTATTGTATTAAAAATAGGATTTACACCGCGAAATAATTACACATATCAGCAATTCAGCGATGCGGTAAAAAGCGGAAATGTAGATAAAGTGGATATTCATCCGAATCAGCAAGTGCCGACAGGACGCATTATTATCTACATGAAGGATGGGTCCTATCAGGATTTGAATGTGACAGACATCAAAGAAGTAGAAGAAATTTTAGGGACAGCTGAGATTCCATTCTATGTATTTGACATGGAGAGGGATAATGTATTCTGGACTTCTGTTTTTCCAATTTTGATGTTGGGAATCGTGGTAGTTCTGCTGGTAATCTTTATGAATCGCCAATCAGGAGGCGGCGGATCAAACAATCGGATGATGAACTTTGGAAAAAGTCATGCAAAGATTATGATGCCGGACAGCAGGAAGATTACTTTTAAAGAAGTAGCAGGACTTCAGGAGGAAAAAGAAGATCTGGAAGAAATCGTAGATTTCCTAAAATCGCCAAAGAAATATCTGGAGGTTGGAGCGAGAATACCAAAAGGCGTTCTTCTCGTAGGTCCTCCGGGAACAGGAAAGACTCTTTTAGCAAAAGCAGTAGCTGGCGAGGCCGGAGTTCCATTTTTCAGTATCTCTGGATCTGATTTTGTGGAGATGTTTGTCGGTGTCGGAGCATCAAGGGTACGCGACTTGTTCAGTGAAGCAAAGAAAAATGCGCCTTGTATCATTTTTATTGATGAGATTGATGCAGTTGCGAGAAGAAGAGGAACAGGACTCGGAGGCGGACATGACGAGAGAGAGCAGACATTAAATCAGCTTCTTGTCGAGATGGATGGCTTTGGAGCGAATGAGGGAATCATTGTGATGGCTGCGACAAACCGTGTCGATATTTTGGACCCTGCGATTTTAAGACCTGGTCGATTTGACAGAAAAGTAGGCGTTGGAAAACCAGACCGAAAAGGCAGACGTGAAATTTTGGAAGTACATGCAAAGGGAAAACCTCTTGGAGATGATGTTGACTTAGATGAGATTGCGCAGACGACAGCAGGATTTACAGGCGCAGATCTGGAAAACCTTTTAAATGAAGCGGCAATCTATGCGGCAAAGGATGCGAGAGGATATCTGATGCAAAGAGACATCAATCAGGCGTTTGTCAAAGTAGGAATCGGAGCGGAGAAGAGAAGCAAATTAGTTTCAGAAAAAGAGAAACGTATCACCGCATATCATGAGACCGGTCATGCGATTTTATTCCATGTATTGCCGGATGTAGGACCTGTTCATACCATTTCAATCATTCCGACAGGAATGGGAGCGGCCGGATATACAATGCCTATGCCGGAAAAAGATGAAATGTTCCGCACAAAAGGACAGATGATTCAGGAAATCATCGTAGATCTGGGCGGACGCGTAGCGGAGGAGATGGTGATAGGAGATATTACGACAGGCGCATCTCAGGACATCAAGCAAGCTACGGCAATGGCAAGAGCGATGGTGACAAAATTTGGAATGTCGGACAGCTTAGGTCTGATTCACTATGGCGATGACGGCGATGAGGTATTTATCGGAAAAGATTTAGCTCATACAAGAGGATATGGAGAAGAAGTCGCTACGAAGATTGATCAGGAAGTAAAACGAATCATTGACGAGGCATATCAGGAAGCGAAAAGAATTATCGCAGAAAATGAAGATGTTTTGCATAAGAGTGCAAAATTACTCATAGAGAAGGAAAAAATCAGTGGTGAAGAATTTGAACAGCTTTTTCAAAAAAATGAAGCAAATTGACGGTCACTGAGAGATAGGTGATAGCGAAAATATACAAAAAAGATTTTAAAGAAAAGGGAAGTTTGTGCACACTTAAAAGGATACAGATGGTATACTATACATCGTAAAAACCCCCCCCAATACATTATATAGTTTTTGCTACACCCCATAAGAAGAAATACCTTCTCCGAAAAAAGGCAGCCATTATGTGCTGTCTTTTTTCATTTTATCCAGAAAAAATACGGTGTAATTTTTTAAAAACAGTAAAATTTTTTTGGGAAACAATAAAAGCCAGATGCTTGTAAAAATGAAAAATATGGTATAAACTAAAAATAAGTGTGAATCATAGATAAGGCAGAGAGAAAAAGGAGAATGCGGATGGATCTTAAACGATTAGACAAGGTATTAAAAACTCAAAAATATATCATGGATATGCGTCCGATTTTAAATAAGGAGGCATTATTTAGTGATCAGACAAAATATTATATGGATCCAATAGAGCCAGAACCAGGAGAAAAAGTCACAATTCGATTTCGTGCCGCAAAAAATAATGCAGATATCGTATTTTTTATAAGCGGGGCAGTTCGCAAGGCAATGGCATATGAAAAAACAGTAGGAAAATTTGATTATTATAAAATAGAGATTGAAGTAGGAACAGAGCCGATTTACTACTATTTTGAAATCAGAGCGGGAAAACTGCGCCTGTTTTACAACAAAAAGGGAATATCCAGAAACCTTCAGAATTATTACGCATTTACGATTGCACCAGGATTTAAGACACCGGACTGGGCAAAAGGCGCAGTCATGTATCAGATTTTTGTAGACCGCTTCTACAATGGCGATAAGACAAACGATGTGGTGGACGGTGAATATTTCTATATCGGAGGAAAGACAAAAAAGATTGAAAACTGGGATCAGTATCCGGCAACTTCTATGGCAATCCGTGAATTTTACGGCGGAGATCTTCAAGGTGTGATGGATAAACTCGATTACCTTCAAGATCTGGGAGTGGATGTCATTTATCTCAATCCGATTTTTGTATCTCCATCGAATCACAAGTATGATATACAGGACTATGACTATGTAGATCCTCATTATGGAAAAATTGTAAATGATGGCGGTCGTACTCTGGAATACTGGGATCATGATAACCGTCATGCCACAAAATACATTCGGCGTGTCACAAATAAAGAGAATCTGGAGGCAAGTAATCAGCTATTCATAAAACTTGTGGAAGAAATTCACAAAAGAGGAATGAAAATTATTTTGGATGGCGTGTTTAATCACTGCGGATCATTTAACAAGTGGCTTGACAGAGAACGAATCTATGAGAAAGAAGAAGGATATGAAAAGGGCGCATATATCACGCCGGACAGCCCTTACAGAAGTTTCTTCAAATTTAACAATGAACATGAGTGGCCATATAATCCGTTTTATGATGGATGGTGGGGACATGATACCCTGCCAAAGCTTGTGTATGAAAATTCTCCAAAACTGGTAAATTATATCATGGAGATCGGAAAAAAATGGGTATCACCGCCGTTTAATGTGGACGGATGGCGTTTGGACGTTGCGGCAGATCTTGGATTTTCAAATGAGTATAACCATAAATTCTGGAAAGAATTTCGTAAAGTAGTAAAAGAAGCAAATCCAAATGCAATTATTCTTGCAGAACATTATGGAGATGCGGGAAGCTGGCTCAGAGGAGACGAGTGGGATACGGTGATGAACTATGATGCTTTTATGGAGCCGCTTACATGGTTTTTCACGGGAATGGAAAAACACAGCGATGGTTTCAGAGAAGATATGCTTGGAAATGCAAAATCCTTTGTAGACGCGATGACCCATCATATGTCGAACTTTTTGACTCCTTCTCTTCAGACGGCAATGAATGAGCTATCGAATCACGATCATTCCAGATTCCTCACGAGAACAAATCATATGGTGGGAAGAGTCGATGGATTAGGATCGGAAGCAGCAGAAAAAGATGTGAGCAAGGCGATTATGCGAGAGGCTGTCGTGATGCAGATGACATGGCCGGGAGCGCCTACCATTTATTATGGGGATGAGGCTGGCGTGTGTGGATTTACAGATCCGGATAATCGAAGAACGTATCCTTGGGGAAAAGAAGATACAGAATTGATTCGTTTCCATAAAGAAATGATTTTGATTCACAAGATGTATCCGATCTTTACACATGGAAGTCTTAAGATACTGACGGCAGACTATAATTGTCTGAGCTATGGAAGATTCAGTTTCGATGAACAGATAGCGGTTGCGTTCAACAATAATAAAGAAGAGAAGACAATGAGTATACCGGTATGGCAGCTTGGCGTTGCAGACGAAGATCAGATGGTCAGACTGATGATGACCGATGAAGAAGGATTCACGATGAAATCGGAAATCTATGATGTGGAGAAAGGATTTGTCGATTTGACTCTGCCTCCACTGTCAGCGGTTGTACTGAAAAAGATTCCAAAGACAGAAAATTGAAAAATATCTTGCATTTCGTCAAAAGTTGTGGTATAAATATATCGTTGATGTGAAAAATCAATGATATGGATGGTTTCCCGAGTGGCCAAAGGGGACAGACTGTAAATCTGCTGGCAACGCCTTCGGTGGTTCGAATCCACCACCATCCATTT
>CBCTVZ010000020.1:0-27760 GCA_965150505.1 uncultured Robinsoniella sp.
TGCAGACTATATTATTTACAACAGCACAATCGACGGAGAATTGCAGACCAACGATGAACTTTTGGCAAAAAGTGGACTTTTAAAGGATTTTAAGGCAGTAAAAGAAGGAAATGTATGGTGTACGGAAAAAAATCTGTTTCAGGAAACGACCGGTCTAGGACAGATGATTGCAGACATTCATCAGATGCTGACAAGTGAGGATGAAAATTTAAAAGAGCTGTCTTATATGCACAGACTTCAGTAGAAGATAAAAAGTTCAGAAAAAGAACGGCAGTCATCTGCAGAACAGGAGGGAAAAATGGATAAAAAAGCACACCGCCGGTATGGATTTACCTTTTTATTTTTAGGGGTACTGCTTGTAAGTCTGCTGATTTGGAATATCAATTCAGGCAGTGTAAAATTGTCTGTAAGCGATATTTTCCGGATTCTCTTTTTACATCAAGGGGATGAGACATCCTACAATATTATATGGGAAATCCGTATGCCTAGAATTTTGGCAGGAATTATACTTGGGGGAGCGTTATCCGTTTCTGGATTTTTGCTGCAGACTTTCTTTAATAATCCGATTGCAGGACCATTTGTGCTTGGAATCTCATCGGGGGCAAAATTGATTGTTTCGCTTGTCATGATTGTCTGTCTGGAGAGGGCGATTGTGGCAGGGTCAGGTCTCCTGATTTTGGCGGCATTTGTCGGTTCTTTGATCTGTATGGGCTTTATCTTGATGATTTCTAAAAAAGTAAAAAGGATGTCCATGCTTGTGATCGGAGGCGTTATGATCGGCTATATTTGTTCTGCTGTCACCGATTTTGTTGTGACTTTTGCAGACGATTCCAATATCGTAAATTTGCATAATTGGTCGATGGGAAGTTTTTCAGGAATATCATGGAGCAATATTGCAGTGATGGCAGCCGTTGTCCTTCCGACTTTGGCTATTGTCTTTTTGATGTCAAAACCGATCAGCGCATACCAGATGGGAGAGGTATATGCGCAGAATATGGGAGTGAATATTAAAATATTCCGAATCATGCTGATCTTGCTCTCTAGTATTTTATCAGCTTGTGTGACCGCATTTGCCGGCCCGATTTCGTTTGTGGGAATTGCTGTTCCTCATATTGTGAAAAATATTTTAAAAACGGCAAAACCGATTTTGGTCATTCCAGGATGCTTTTTGGGAGGAGCAGTCTATTGCCTGTTTTGTGACTTGATTGCGCGAACTGTTTTTTCACCGACGGAATTAAGTATCAGCTCTGTCACAGCAGTATTTGGAGCGCCTGTAGTAATTTATATTATGATACGGAGACAACAGAAAATATAAGATGAAAGATTACTTTTTTTATACAGATAAAATGACAGTCGGATATGATGGAAAACCGCTGATCAAAGAGATTGAAATAAAAGTCAAAAAGGGAGAAATCCTTACCTTAATCGGGCCAAATGGCGCAGGAAAATCTACAATCTTAAAAAGTATCACAAGACAGTTAAAAACGATAGCCGGCACGGTATATCTCGATGGCAGAGTGATGAAGCAAATGTCAGACAAAGAAGTGTCAAAGAGGTTGGCAGTCGTTTTGACAGAGAGAATACGTCCAGAACTGATGACATGTGAAGAAGTAGTGGCAACGGGGAGATATCCCTATACGGGACAGCTTGGTATTTTGAGTCGTAAGGATTGGGAAAAAGTCTGGGAGGCCATGAGAACCGTATCGGCAGAAGACTTAAAAAAACGTGATTTTACAGCGATCAGCGATGGACAGAGACAGAGGATTCTTTTAGCAAGAGCCATCTGTCAAGAACCAGAAATTATTGTTTTAGATGAACCGACTTCTTTTTTAGATATCAAACATAAACTGGAATTGCTTGCCATCTTAAAAAAGATGGTGAGACAAAGCGGCGTTGCAGTGATTATGTCTTTACATGAACTCGATCTGGCGCAGAAAGTTTCCGACCAGATTGTCTGCGTTCATGGAGATTACATTGAAAAATATGGTACGCCGGAAGAAATTTTTACTTCTGAATATATTCATAACTTATATGGCGTGACAAGCGGAAGCTATAATGCAGATTTTGGATGTCTGGAGATGGAAGCGCCAAAAGGAAAACCAGAAGTATTTGTGATTGCAGGAAATGGAAGTGGAATGAAAGAATATAGAAGACTGCAAAGAGCAGGCATTCCATTTGCCACAGGGGTACTCCATGAAAATGACACAGACTATGCAGTGGCAAAGACACTTGCCTCAAAAGTGATCACAGAAGAGGCGTTTGAGGAAATCAGTGAGGCAAAGTATGAAGAAGCGTTGCAAGTGATGAGGGAATGTCAGCGTGTAGTATGCTGCAGCGAAAAGTTTGGAACGATGAACCGAAGAAATGAAGCCTTGCTAAGAGAAGCAGAAAAACGTGGCATTTTGATAGAGAACAGAAAAGAAGAAAAGAAATAAAAATTTTTATTGCTTATTTTCTAGTTCGTGGTATGATAGAAAAGAACAGAATTTTTAGATGCCGAGGGGAGTCCGTAATGCCGGGCTGAGAGGAAACAGCAGTTTCGACCCTAAACCTGATTTGGATCATGCCAACGTAGGAACGTGCCGACGGAAAAGAAAACAAGAAATAAAATGGCAAATTTATGATGTAAAATCCAGATCGATCCAGTCTGGATTTTTTTTATTTTTAAGAAAAGGAGAACGAACATGAAAAAAGTATTGACAATCGCAGGATCAGACAGCAGCGGAGGAGCTGGCATACAGGCTGATATCAAGACCATAACCGCTCATAAGCTGTATGCGATGAGCGCAATCACCGCTTTGACGGCACAAAATACAATGGGCGTAAAGTCCATTTTGGAATCGACACCGGAGTTTCTGGCAGATCAGTTGGATTGTATTTTTGAAGACATCGCGCCGGATGCCATAAAAATTGGTATGGTTTCCAGTGAAGCGCTGATTGGAGTGATTGCAGAAAAATTAAAACAGTACAAAGCAGAAAAAATTGTACTAGATCCTGTAATGGTAGCGACAAGCGGAAGTCGTCTCCTGACAGAAGGAGCGCAGAATGCTTTGATTGGACAGTTATTGCCGTTAGCTTCTGTCATCACACCGAATTTAAAGGAAGCAGAGTGTTTATCTGGCATTTTGATTGAAAAGAAAGAAGATATGATCTGCGCTGCAAAAAAGATTGCGTCAGATTTTAGTGGCGCTGTTCTTGTAAAGGGAGGCCATCTGGATGATTCAGCCGATGATTTGTTATATGAAAATGGAAAAACGGTGTGGATTAAAGGGCAGAGAGTAGACAATCCAAACACACATGGAACGGGATGCACATTATCTTCTGCAATCGCAAGCAATCTCGCAATGGGATATTCTATCGAAGAAAGCGTCAGAAATGCAAAGGCATATTTGACAGGAGCATTGAAAGACGGCATGGATTTAGGACATGGCAGCGGTCCTTTGAATCACTGCTATTGGCTATGAGAGAAATCGCGCTGGAATACAAAAATGTGACCTTCCAGTATGAGGAAGACGATTATACGATGTTTCAGGATCTGTCTTTTGCGGTAGAAAAAGGAGAGTTTGTCTCTGTGATCGGCGCGAGTGGATGCGGAAAAAGTACCTTGTTTCGGCTGATTAACAAACTGGAAACGCCTGATGCAGGAGAAATTTTAGTAAATGGAAAAAATATTGCTTCTCAGAGCGGATATGCAGGATTTATGCCGCAAAAAGATCTGTTGATGCCATGGAGAACCATAGGAAAAAATTTACGTCTTCCTATGGAAATCAATAAAGTTCCGAAAAAAGAACAGGAAGAAAAAAGCAGGGAATTGCTTCGGACAATGGGGCTAGAAGAGTATTATAATAAATATCCAAGAGAATTGTCTGGAGGAATGAGGCAGAGAGTTTCTTTTGCGAGAACATTGCTGACCGGCACAGAGCTTTTATTGTTAGATGAGCCATTTAGCGCGCTCGATTATTTTACGCGTGTCTCTTTGCAGGAATGGCTGTTAGAACAGTGGAAGCGTGAAAAAAGAACGATTCTGTTTGTAACGCATGATGTGGAAGAAGCGCTATATCTTTCGCAGAGAGTTTTTGTATTGCATGGAAGACCCGTCACTAGGGTAGAAAGTATAGAAGTACCGCTTTCTTATCCTAGAACAAGAGAACAGTTAGAACAGCCTGAGCTTTTAGCGCGGAAAGAAGAACTGATCGGTCAGCTCAGAGCGGAGACGGGAGGGGAACAATGAAAGCGAAGAAGAAAAAACATCTTTCTAAGGCTTTATCGTTTTGTATTCTGTTTGGATTGATTGGCGTGTGGCAGATTGCGGCAATGATTATAGATGCAGCATATATTTTACCTTCGCCGGTTCAGGTGCTTGTAAGACTGTGGGAATTAAGAGAAGTTCTTGTGACGGTTCATCTGCCGGCAACGATGGCAATTACAGGGATTGGACTTGGAATTTCTCTTTTACTTGGAATTATCCTTGCAGTGGCGATGGATGAAAGTGAGATTCTTCATGAAGGATTGTATCCGATTATTGTTGCATCACAGACCATACCGACAACAGCGATTGCTCCATTATTTGTACTGTGGTTTGGATATGATATCTGGAGTAAGGTATTGGTCGCTATTTTGATTACATTTTTTCCGATTACCATCACGATTCATGATGCGCTTCGCTCTGTCAGCAGAGAGATGGAGGAATTGATGAAAACGTATGGAGCAGGAAAATGGGAAATTTTTTGGAAATTAAAAGTTCCTCATGCGTTTCCAGCCTTTTTTTCTTCCATTCGCATGGCAATTCCAATCAGTGTCATTGGAGCTGCCATCGGTGAATGGCTCGGCGCGCAAAAAGGTCTGGGGTATTTTAGTAAACGTATGATGACACAGCTTGATGGCGCTGGTGTGTTTGCACCGATTGTTCTGCTCTCTGTGGTGGCAATGGCAGCAGTTTCTCTGATTGAATGGTTGGAAAAACGACTGATTACATGGAGAAAGGAACGATAAAGCAAGAGACAGCGACTCACGGGATAAAAGAAGACAAAATAGAAAGAGATAGAAGAAAAAAAGATACCAGCAAAGAACAAAGAAGAAAAGGAGACGGAACATGAAGAGAAAGACATGGAAAAAAGTGGCAGCAATGGCAATGGCAGGGGTAATGGCGTTTGGAGTATCTGGAATCGTTTCAGGAGCAGAAGAATTAGAACAGATGGATCTGGTGCTGGACTGGTATCCAAATGCGATACATGAATGTTTTTATGTGGCGATAGAGAAGGGATATTATGAGGAAGAGGGATTAGAATTAAATATCAAATTCCCAGCAAATACAACAGATGGAATTTCTATGCCGGCAGCAGGGACAGCGGATATCGGATTGTACTATATGCAGGATGTGATTATCGCAAAGGCAGAGCAGGATATTCCTGTAAAATCCATCGGCGCACTTGTTCAAGCGCCTTTATCTGTCGTTGTCTCTCTTAAAGAGAGCGAAATCAACAGTCCAGCTGACTTAAAAGGAAAAACATTAGGACATGGAGGATCTATACTGGGAGAAGAAAAGATTAGAACTATGCTGGAAAATCAAAATGTGGACAGCTCTGAAATTTCTATGATTGATGTCGGCTTTGATCTGATGTCTTCGATGACGACAGGACAGGTTGACGCGACAATCGGATGTCTTGTCAACCATGAGATTCCGGAGATGAGAGAAGAAGGATTTGACGTATCTTATTTCTTCCCGACAGAGTTTGGAGTTCCAAATTATTATGAATTAGTTTTTGTCGCAGGAGAAAAAGAGCTGGAAGAAAATCCTGAAAAATATGAGAAATTTTTAAGAGCGACAAAAAAAGGATTTGAAGATATGAAAGCAAATCCAGATGAAGCGCTTGAAATTCTGTTGGCAAATCAAAATGAAGAAAACTTCCCTCTGTCCTTAGCGGTAGAAAAACAGAGCAGCGACTATTTAATGACGGTATATGAGACAGAGGAATATCCTTTCCCAGGACAGGACAAAGAGGTATGGCAGGAAAATATTGATTGGCTGTTAGAACAGGGAATGATCTTAAAAGAGGTTTCCGTAGAGGATCTGACAGCAGATTTGAATATCCAATAAATTTTTGACCCAAGAATCGCAATCCCCCCAGGGGGGTTGTGATTTTTTTTGTTTTTTGGTAAAGTAGGAAAACAAAAACAGAAAAAATAAAAAAGGATAGAAAATAGATATGGCAGAATTATTAGAACAAATCGAAGCATATTGGAGTACCAGAACGGAAGGTTACTCTGAAGTAAATCAAAAAGAATTGGAAGGAAAACAGAGAAAAGCATGGCTTGAGGTATTGCAGGAACATTTTCCAAAGAAAGAAAAAGAGGAGATTCAAATTTTAGATATCGGAACAGGACCTGGATTTTTTCCAATTATTTTGGCGGAAGCAGGATATCATGTGACGGCAGTGGATTACACAGAAGGAATGCTTCAGAAAGCGTTTGAAAATGCAAAGAAAGAAGAAGGGGATCTTTTAGAACGCATTCAATTTCATCAGATGGATGCTCAGAATTTGACATTTGAGGACAGCAGTTTTGATGTGGTGATTTCAAGAAATCTGACCTGGAATCTGGAAAATCCGCAAAAAGCATATAAGGAATGGTGTCGTGTGCTGAAATCAGGCGGCGCGATGATAAATTTCGATGCAAATTGGTATGGGTATCTGTATGATGAGGAGAAACGAGAAGGATATGAACAGGACAGAAAAAATGTAGAGAATCAGAAATTAGACGATCATTATTTGTGTACAGATATCGAGACAATGGAGCAGATTGCTCTTCAGATGCCTCTGTCTAAGATCAGCAGACCGAAATGGGATGTAGAGATTTTAAATCAAATCGGAATCGATAAGGTGGAGACAGATACAGAAATTTGGAAGCGTGTATGGAGCGAAGAAGAATGCCTCAACTACGGATCTACTCCAATGTTTATGGTTTGTGCAAAAAAAGAACAGTAAAAAGAAATCAAGAAAATAGCTTTTACGTAAGAAGCTCTGATTTTTGTAAGCCGAAATGATTTACACACCAGAAAAGATAAAAATACAGGAGGAAGATACATGGAGCGCAATACTTTTCGACTTCATAATATAGAAGTCTGTGCGGGTGAAAAGAAAGAGGGATATTTAGAATTGGCAGATGGGAAGTTTGAACTTCCTGTTACGATTTTTCATGGAGCGCAGAATGGAAAAACGGTGCTTGTCACAGCAGGTATTCATGCGGGAGAATACGTTGGCATTCAGGCCGTGATGGAACTGTCACAGAAATTAAAAATAGAAAAAGTAGCAGGCACGATTATTTTAATGAAAGTTGTGAACAGACAGTCTTTTGAAAAAAGAGGAGGCAGTCTTGGATGGGAGGACAAGAAAAATCTAAACACGGTCTTTCCAGGAGATGAAAATGGGACACAGACGGAACAGTTAGCATGGGCGATTTCCAAGGAAGTGTATCCTATTATAGATTACTATATAGATCTTCACAGTGGAGACGAGTATGAAAATCTGACACCGTACGTTTACTATGCCGGAAAAGCCTCGGAAGAGGTTGTAAATCTGTCGAGAGAGATGGCAAAACAGGTCGATGTTCCTTATATGGTAAGATCAGATATGATTTCAGGCGGAGCATACAACTGTGCGGCCTCCAGAGGAATCCCGTCTGTTTTAATTGAGCGAGGCGGTATGGGTCAGTGGAGCTGGGAAGAAGTACAGTCCACAAGACGAGATGTGCGAAGTATTCTATGCCATCTGGGAGTTTATACAGGACAGAGGGATTATAGAAAATATTATCCGCTTGATGTGGAGGACGTATGTTATCAACACGCTTCGTGCGGAGGATTTTGGTATCCGTGTAAAAAAGCAGGAAGTCTGATCCAAAAAGGAGAAGTGCTTGGAAAAGTAAAGGACTATGAGGGGAAAACAAAAGAAGTATGTACAGCAGAGTACGATGGAGTGATTTTATATCAGACTTCTTCTCTTCAGGTAGTGGAAGATGGCCCGATGATCTGCTATGGACGAATTGCAGAAGAAGGCGATGACAGAAAAGAGAGAATTGCAAGATATTGGGGAAAGCGAAGCGACAGCTTCTTAGAACAAAGAAGAGCAGAACTGAAAAGTCCTCTGGGAGTAAGATGGATGAAAGAGATTGCTTCCCAGTTGCCGACAGATCGGAAATTAAAAATTTTAGATGTGGGATGTGGTTCTGGATTCTTTTCTATTTTATTGGCAGGTCAGGGACATGATGTGACGGGAACAGATTTGACACCAGAAATGATTCATCATGCTGCTTTGCTAGCAGAAGAGGAAAAAACGCCATGTACATTTTATATTATGGATGCAGAAAATTTAGATTTTGCAGATGAGACATTTGACGTTGTAATTTCCAGAAACCTGACATGGACGCTTCCAAATGCAGAAAAAGCATATCAGGAGTGGATACGAGTCCTGAAAAAAGACGGAATCCTCCTGAATTTTGATGCCAATTATGGAAACAGTAATTTTACAGATAATTCTCAGCTTCCAAAAGGTCATGCCCACAATAAAGTAGGGGATGAGATGATGCAGGAATGTGAGGAGATTAAGAGACAGCTTCCGATCAGTTCTTTTTCACGTCCGGCATGGGATCTGGAAACATTAGGAAAACTTCAAATGAATCAGTTTGCGATTGATCTGGGAATCAGTAGCAGAATCTATATCGAAAAAGATGAATTTTATAATCCTGTTCCGATGTTTATGATCCGCGCAGAGAAAAAGAGTGAAAAATAAAAAACGAAAAAGAAAAGAACAAAAGATAAAATAGAAAAGGAAACAATAAAAAGAAAAAAAGAAAAGATAAAATAGAAAAGCAAACAACAAAAAGAAAAAAGAAAAGATAAAATAAAAAAAGAAATAACAAAAAGAAAAAATGTTTTTGAAAAAGTAAATGGAGTGAAAAGATAAGATGAAAATTAGAATTCGACATGCAAGACAAAATGAAATAAAAAAATTAGCAGATATCGAGGCAATCTGTTTTCCATCTGCCGAGGCGGCATCAGAAAAAGAAATTGTGTCAAGATTTTTAGCATTTCCAGAAAATTTTTATGTAGCAGAGACAATAGATGGAAAAATCGCAGGATTTATCAATGGATGCACGACTGATACACCTGTATTAAAAGATGAATTATATCATGATACCGCTCTTCATGAGCCAGATGGAGCATATCAGACATTATTCGGACTGAATGTTTTGCCAGAATATCGCCGTCAGGGGATAGCAGAACAGCTTTTACGCGCAATGATGGATGGGGCAAAAGAAAAAGGCAAGAAAGGCATGATTTTGACATGCAAGGAACATATGATTCATTATTATGAAAAATTCGGATTTAAAAATTATGGCGTGGCAGATTCCTCACATGGCGGCGCAACATGGTATGATCTGCAGATTCGATTTTAATATGCCGTGAGCAAGAAGCGCTGATTTTTTGTAAGTCGAGGCAGTTTGTATAGATAGGCGCTAAGATTGAGCAAAAAGAAATCAGGAGAATATCTTAAATGACGGAATCAATGGATTGGGGGGGAGAAAAATGCGTTTGACAACGCTTTGCTATATTGAAAAAGATGATTGCTATTTAATGCTTCATCGTGTCAAAAAACAACATGATGTCAATAAAGATAAGTGGATTGGAATTGGAGGAAAGTTTGAAAAAGATGAGACACCGGAGGAATGTCTCTTGAGGGAGACAAAAGAAGAGACAGGACTGACTTTAACTTCATGGAAACTGCGGGGGATTGTGACGTTTCTGAGTGATGGCTGGGAGACGGAGTATATGTTTTTGTATACGGCAGACCAATATGAAGGAGAGATGACAGTATGCTCTGAGGGGAATCTGGACTGGGTTCCTAAAAAAGAATTAGATCGCCTGAATTTATGGGAAGGAGATAAAATCTTTTTTAAACTTCTGGAAGAAGATCATCCATTTTTTTCTTTGAAAGTAAAATATGAAAAGGATATATTGACAGAGGCAGCGCTGGATGGAATAAAAATAAAAGGCTGATTTTACAGACATTTTACTCCAAAATGATAATAGATTTTATTTTAGACTGTTATCTTATAGATGTACCAAACGAATACAGCGAATAAAATAGAAAATCATAAGTGAGGAGAAAAAAATGAAAGCCAAAAAAGTTTTTGCGATTCTTTGCGCAGCGATGATGATAGGAACAATGTCAACTTCTGTTTTAGCAGAAGAAATTACAGCGACTGCTCCAGCAGCAGAAGCAGCGACTGCTTTAAAAGCAGAAGAAACTGCACCAAAGTATATCTTTTTATTTATCGGTGATGGAATGAGTTATCCTCAGATCCAGTCAGCAAATTATTATCTGAGCGCAAGCGAAGGTGAAAATGGAAAGACAGATGATATTTTAAAAAGCCAGAATAATCTGTGTTTTATGGACTTTGATGTAGCAGGTTCTGCGCAGACATTTGACAGCACTTCTTTCTGTCCAGATTCAGCTTCCACAGCAACTTCCATTGCAACTGGAAATAAAACATACAGCGGAACGATCAATATGGATGAGACGATGACTGTTTCTTATGAGACAATCGCAGAAAAATTAAAGGAACAGCTGGGATATAAAATTGGAGTTTTAACAAGCGTAAATTTAAACCATGCAACACCAGCAGCTTTCTATGCACATCAGGCATCTAGAAATAGTTATTATGAAATCGGCGAAGAGATGATCGAGAGTGGTTTCGATTATTTTGCGGGCGGCGGACTCTTAAAAGAGACAGGCAGCGAAGGCGACAAAGAGAGCCTCTATACATTAGCAGAAAAAGCAGGATATACCGTTGTAAAAACAAAAGCAGAGGCAGAAGCTTTGAAAAATGGAGCAAAAGCAATTGTGATTGATGAGACGCTTGCTGATTCTGACGCAATGAGCTATGCAATGGATCTGGAAGAAGGCGAATGGGGACTTGCTGATTATGTAGAAAAAGGAATTGAAGTTCTCGACAATGAAAATGGATTTTTCATGATGGTTGAAGGTGGAAAGATTGACTGGGCGTGTCATGCAAACGACGCAGCAGCTTCCATTACAGATACTCTTGCACTGGAAGAGGCGGTAGAAAAAGCAGTAGAATTTTATAATGAACATCCAGAAGAAACATTGATTCTTGTGACAGGAGACCATGAAACTGGTGGATTGAGCATTGGATTTGCAGGAACAAATTACGATACATTCTTATCAAATCTTGCAAATCAGAAAATTTCTTATGCAAAATTTGACTCTGACTATGTAGCAAAATATAAAGAAGAAGGAACAGACTTTGATACCGTAATGAAAGATATCACAGAACTGTTTGGATTACAAGCTCCAGCAGAAGGACAGACAGATGAAAGCGCAAAATTAGACAGCAAAGACGCTCATCCTGAAGCAGAAGAAGAGGGAAGCCTTGTGATGACATCTTATGAGTATGAAAAATTAAAAGCAGCTTATGAGAAGACGATGACAAGAACAGGCGAGGAAGAACTGAATCAGGAAGAATATGTATTATATGGAAGCTATGAGCCATTGACGGTTACTATCACTCATATTTTAAATAATAAATCTGGAATTTCCTTTACTTCTTACAGCCATACAGGCCTTCCTGTAGAAGTTTTTGCTCAGGGAAATGGAGCAGAACAGTTTGGCGGATATTATGACAATACAGAAATTTATCATAAAATGGCAGAACTGACAGGAGTAAAATAAATGAGAGCGATTCAGTGGATGAAACAAAGAAGTGTCTCACTGCTCGCAATCGTAATGATGGGTGTCCTCATGATCCTTCCTACAGGGTATGAGGATGCCCTTATTTATCAGGGAACAGAGCGCGTGCGTGCGGAAGTAGTAAAGACAGATGAGAGCAATATCTATAATAATGGATTGATTCAGTCAGGAGAACAGGATTGTGAAATAAAAGTTTTAAATGGAAAATTTAAAGGACAGACGGCAAGCGCTGTCAATATGCTGAGCGGTTCTTTAGAGTCAGATAAAATTTTTCAGGAGGGAGATATCGCAAATGTTGTGATCAGCCATAAAGATGGAAAAATCTTATCTGTTACGATGTCAGATCATTATAGGATTGACAAAGAAATAATCTTGGCGTTGATTTTTGTTGTTCTTTTGATTGCATTTGCAGGAAAAAACGGACTTAGAGCGATCTATTCTTTTATTATTACGGTGCTGACAATCTGGAAAATTCTTGTTCCGGCATATTTAGGAGGATTAAATCCCCTCTGGGTTGGAATAGGGATTACCACTTTTCTGACGGTGGTTATCATCTGGCTTGTATATGGATTTGATAAAAGAACATTGGCGGCAAGCGGTGGTTCTATGCTGGGAGTTCTTGTGACTTGTGTGATGGGAATTATTTTTACAGATCAGTTTCGCATTCACGGTACGGTGATGGATTATTCGGAAACATTGCTGTATGCAGGATTTCAAAATCTGAATCTGACACAGATCTTTATGAGCAGTATTTTTATCGGCGCATCTGGAGCAATGATGGATTTATCGGTGGATATCACCTCGGCTGTCCATGAGGTTGTCCAGAAAAAACCAGAGATCGGATGGAAAGAAGCAGTCGGATCAGGGATGAATGTGGGAAGAGCGGCAATGGGAACGATGACAACGACGCTTTTGCTTGCATATTCCGGTGGATATATCGCGCTTTTAATGGTCTTTATGGCACAGGGAACGCCGATAGATCAGATTTTTAACTATAAATATGTTTCTTCTGAAATTTTGGATACGGTTGTGGGAAGTATGGGGCTTGTGACCGTAGCTCCGTTTACAGCGCTTGTATCTGGCATTTTATTGACTAGAAAATCAAAACAGAAGATATCTTTGGAAGAAAAAGCGTAAAGAAATGATAAGCCCAAAAAGCTGCACGAAAGAAACGTGCAGCTTTTTGGGTTTTTATGTTTATGAGGGGAAAACTTATTTCCAAAGGAAATTATCGAAAGCATATACAGCTAGTTCTCGCCATAAAGACCACTGATGACCATATGGGAGATCATTTTTTACCATGAAATCAACGTTTGCTTCGCTTAAGCCATAAATGTATTCATAAATACTGCCTTCTACAGCAGCTTTTTCTTCATTGAAATAAACTTGTGTTGTAACAAAATCGTACATACCATAGCCAATAAATAAGTTAACGTCATTTAACTCTTCTTTTGTAAAGTCAGCGTGTACATTTTCTTTCATTGGAGAACTCATATCAATGTAATAATCAAATTCATCAGTATGATTAAAGTATGCGTTCATAATTGCTGCTCCACCTTGTGACAGACCGCCGATGGCACGGTGTGCTGGTTCAGTGGAAGCATTGTATTCTTCAGACATATGAGGCAGCAGATAATCGATAACATAATTACTGATTGCGTCACGATCCCAGCGAAGATCAGGATTTTCAGCAGGGAAAGACTCGCCGTTTGGGGTGACGACAATCGTTGGTTCAAGACGACCTTCAGCAATCATGTTATCAAGGATATTTGCCAATCCATTATTAAACCAGCTGCCGTCATATCCGCCGCCGCCGTGGAATAGCACGAGAATAGGATACGGATCTTCACGGCTTTTATCAAATTCATAAGGCAGATAGACGCCATAACTGGTAGAAATACCGCTGTCCAGAGTCACATCTTCAAAGAAAACGGTGCCATTTTCACTGTCTCGCGGAGCCTGCTCTTCAACACGCGTTGTATTTGCCTGTTTTACCTCATCGTATGGAACATATACAGAAGTCAGATACATTTCTTTTGTCATATATTCTGTTTGACGATCATAAGTAAAGTTTGGATTGCTTGGATCGCAGACCATTTCCGCATCTGTATAATCCGTTACTTCTGCACCTTCAGTGCCGCCGACATAAAAGCGGTAATTGTATGTACCATTTGGCAGCGGAATTGTGTAAGACCAGATTCCAGTTTCCTCATCTAACGTCATATCTGCAGTTGGCCATCCTGTTGTCTGCCACACAGTATATCCATCTTTCCATTCTTCTGGCGTAGCATTTAAACTTGTCACAACAGTGCTGTGATCGAGATCAGAAAATGCCCATTCTCCAAAGATACGCACACGTTCAGCGTCACTATCTTTATAACGGAATGTGACATAATAACCGGTAGGTGAATCTTCTGATTTAATAACGGTTGTCTTGTCAAGAGCGTCAAATTCTTCCTGTGTGTAACCTTCGTATGTCTCAGCAGAGGTATTTAGTCCTATTCCCAAAGCTAGAGAACCGCAGAGTAATGTAGAAACCATCCATTTCTTTTTCATTAAAATTCCTCCTTTTTTTATAAGTTTTATCCGTTTTTGATAATCTGATTGTACGAAAAAGAAAATAGAATTTCTATAAAAATAGTTTGCAGAAGTATCAAGATTGTTCTGTCTTTATCAAAATAGTATGCTTGAAGCCGTAATTTTTCTTTGATATAATAAAAAAAATTGAAAATTTGACAAGAAGGTGTCAAAATGCAAAAAATACGAAAAAAAGAGATACCGCATTCTATGAAAAAACGGTTAATTTTATGGATGATTATATTTTTAATTCCAATTTTTATTATTTTGACTGTCTGTATTTCATTTATAACAAAATCTTATGAAAAACAGATGCAGGCTTATGTACAGCAGATGATTAGTCCTTTTGCAGCAGAGATGGATGCTGTTTTAAATTTAGCAATGCGCTATATTGCCGGAAAGAATGTTGATTTTACTTTGATGGATGAGACATTGCCAGAAGAAAATTTAGAGAGGATACAAAAAATAGAGGAAACAGGAAACCAAATTTCCAGAGAACTTTCTGTTCAAAATGGCATTGATGCAGTTTTTCTTTGGAATGGAGAAAAGATTTGGTTTGTTCAGAATTATAATGAATCATACGCTCAGAATCGATGCGCTTCGTTATCTTTGAAAGAAAAACTAGAAAAAGAAGAAGTTTGTTTTGAATCAGGGTATCAATATTTTGAGGCAAATGGCGTTTATTATTTGTTTTTGACGATGGATACAGACGGAGGAAAAATTGGATGTTGGTTTTCTCAAGATTCATTATTTGAAAATATAAAAAAAGTAGGATTGACGGGGTTAGAAGACGTTGTATTAGAAGATGATAATGGCCATATTTTTTATTCTAGAGATCAAAAAGAGAAGGATAAAAAGGATCAATATTTTATATCACGAAAAAAATTAAGTTCTGCTCCATTTTCGATTGTAGCTTTTTGGAATCAGGATGTGATTTTTCAGTCATTTGATATCTTAGCAGAGATGGTTCTTTTCTGTTTGGGAGCAGCATGTATTTTGTTTGTAAGTTATCTTTTTTTTGTACAAAAATCTGTGCTACGCCCGCTAGGAAGAATGGCATCCGTGATCGAAAATATGAAGAAAAAAGAAATTATAGAAATTGAGATTGATCCGCAAGAACCAGAAGAAGTACAAAGCGTTTTTTGGGCTTTAAATGATTTGATTTGCGAAATAAAAGATTTAAAAATTCGTGTATATGAGGAACAGATTGCAGAACAAGAGACAGAACTTCAGTTGTACCAGCTTCAGCTTCGTCCACATTTTTTCTTGAATGTCTTAAACAGTATTATCAGCTTTGCACGATCAAAAGACTATAAAATGGTGCAGAAGATGACAATGTATCTGGCAGGGCATTGTCGTTATATTTTATACCATACATGGTATGTTTCTTTGGAAGATGAACTGGAATATACGCAGAATTATGTCAATATGCAGAGAATCCAGTCAGGGAAAGAAAGCAGTTATGAGGCGGATGCACAAGAGGAGGTACTTAGCTGTAAGATACCGATTCTCTGTGTTCAAATCTTTGTGGAAAATGCACTGAAGTATACACGAGGATGTGGAAAAAAAATAAAAATTTCGGTTCATGCTGAAAAAAAAGAAAAAGATGGAGAAGAAAAACTTTGGATTGCGATTGATGATACGGGAAATGGATTTTCACAGGAACAGATTATTTTACTTCAAACAGAAAGAGAGAAGAAAACAACTGGTCAAGAACATGGAATTGGTATTATAAATGTTAGACAGAGAATGAAGATTTTATATGGTGACAAAGCAGAAATTTCTTTTTCAAATAATAAAGAAGGAGGAGCTCATGTCGAAATGTTTATGCCATTTTTTGAAAAAAATGGGAAAGAAGGAAATAAGAAATAAAAAAAACTTGATATTTGCTGGCATTTTATTGCCTCTCACAATGATGATGTGTCAGGCACAGGAAAAAGAGGAAATGCCGTATCTGACGGTTCCTGTTTTATTCGAGCATGAAATCCCAAAGGATATGGATAAAATCTGTGAGGAAGTTCAGAAACTTGTTCAGAAAAAAATCGGTGTAGATGTAGAGCTGACTGCGATTTTATATAATACATCATCCCCCTCATCCGATCAAAGGCAGCAATCTGAACTGTCTCTTCTACAAAAGCAAGGAAAGCATTTTGATGTTTATCCTAGTGTACTGTCAAAAGAGGGATATTTAGAATTGAGTGAACTTTTAAAACAAAATGGAAGTAAAATCACAGCGCTGATAGGAGAAAGAAGAATGGAAATAATGAAAAAAAATGGAGAGATATGGACTCTTCCTTCTATCAGCGATTACGTTTCCTCTTTTGGAATTACAATGAGAAAAGATTTTGTTTTGAAGACAGGGATTCATCTGAACGAAATAAAAACACTGCAAGATCTCAGTAAAATTTTTGAAAAAATCAAAGAAGAGTATCCAGATCTGTCAGTTGTATGCAGCTATCGAACAAGGAGAGGATTTATCGACCGATTGAAAGCAACAAAAATTATAGTTGATCCTATTTGTGCAAAAAATGATCAGGGGAAATTTGAGAATTATTATGAGACAAAAGAATATGAAGAGATGGTCAAACTGTTTTATGAATGGGGACAGAAGGGATATTTACCGGATGCACTTCCATTTCAGAATGTGATGGGTTCTTCTATTGTAGAAAGTGGGACGTTATTCTCTTACTTTTCACCGTGTAAGCCAAGTATTGAATATGAGGAATCTATCAGTTGTGGAATGGATATGGTGACAATTCCTCTTATGGAACCAGTTGTGACTTCTCATTCTTTAGAAGGTACTGTACATTGGGGAATTAGTAGTACTTGTCAATATCCAGAATCAGCGATGGAATTTTTAAATCTGTTATATACCGATCGTGAATTAGTTAATCTAATTATTTATGGGATAGAAGGAGTCCACTATGAGATTATGGAGGATGGCACAATCTGTTATCCAGAAGGAATATCGCAAGAAAATGTGGGATATCAGAATACACAGCCATGGTTTTTACCGAATCAGCTGATCTCATACGTTTGGGAAGGAAATGATCCGCAGATGTGGTCAAAAACGAAACAATTTAATGAAGAAGCGAGATGGCAGGAAGGGATTACATTTGAATTTGAAACAAAGACAGTAAAAGCAGAAATAGAAAATATAGAGCAAGTACTTGAAAAATATACATATGGTTTGGAATCGGGTCAGCTTGATCCTGAAATCTATTTGACAAGTATGAGGGAGGAACTGAAAAAAGCTGGTTCTGATCATGTATTGGAGGAGGTGCAAAGACAGTGGGATGCAGAATATTGATTGTAGATGATGAGATCTCGACGGTACAGGGAGTAATGGATATGCTGAATGAAAGTAAGATTGGCATTACACAGATTGACAGGGCATATTCGATGAAAGAAGCGATGGAAGAATTTCAGAAACATACAGCAGATCTGCTGTTGACAGACATTGAGATGCCAGACGGATCAGGATTGGAATTAATTGATTGGGTGCGGAAACAATCCCCGATGTGTGTCACTGTGATTTTAAGTGGTTTTCCAAATTTTGAATTTGCTCAAAAAGCAATTACTTTAGGAGTATTTGAGTATTTGTTAAAACCAGTGGATGATGAAAAGCTGATAGATACTTTATTAAGGGCTGTGAAACAAAAGAAAGAACAGGGACAAGAAAAAGAAGACAAAGTAGACGATCCTTTGATTGCAGGCGTAAAATCATATGTCTATGATCATATTTCGGAGGATATATCGAGAGAAGATTTGTCAAAATATGTTAATCTATCGCCAGCATATCTTTCTACTTTTTTTAAACGAGAAACAGGTGGAACAATCAGTGATTTCATCAAAAAAGAACGGATTCAGTTTGCAAAGCGTTTGATCAGACAAACGAATTTGACAATCAGCACGATTGCACAGAATGTAGGATATGATTCACTTGCTTATTTTTCTTCTGTTTTTCGTTCTATTGAGGGGTGTACACCGAGGGAATACCGGAATAGATTAGGAAGGAATTGATTTAGAAAGTATCAGAAAGTTTTTTTGCACATAAAAAAGAAAAGAGAGGATATCAAAAAATGAATTATGGACTGCGGATACAGTATGATGGCACACGGTATGAGGGATGGCAGAGACAAAAAAGGACAGATCAGACGATTCAGGGAAAGATTGAGGCGGTTCTAAGCAGAATGTTTGACGAGACGATTGAGATACAGGGAGCTGGGAGAACGGATGCCGGTGTTCATGCTATTGGTCAGATTGCAAATTTTCATACGGATAAAAAAGTGGAGTGTGAATGGATTAAACGGGAATTGAACCGATATTTGCCGAATGATATTGGAATTTTAGAGGTCAATGTGATGGAACAACGGTTTCACAGCAGGTTATCGGCAAAGGAAAAGGTGTATCGCTATCGGATTGGAAGAGAAAAAGAAAAAAATGTATTTTCAGGAAAATGGATTTATGGGATCTATGAACCTCTTGATTTAGAAGAAATGAAAAAAGCGGCGCGTCTTCTTTGCGGTACGCATGATTACCGCAGTTTTTGCGGAAATAAAAAAATGAAAAAATCAACTGTCCGCACAATTTATGAGATTACGATTGAGGAGAAAGACGGGGAAATGTGGCTGACTTTTATAGGAGATGGATTTTTGCAGCAGATGGTGCGAATTTTGACAGGTACGTTGATTGAAGTAGGACAAGGGCAGAGAAAAGCAGAAAGTATGAATGAAATTTTGGAAAAAAAAGATAGGCAGTATGCAGGAAAAACAGCGCCAGCGCAGGGGCTGACCATGATGGAAGTGCGCTATGAGACAGGGAGAATAAGATGAAAGTAAAAAAAGAGATAGGCAAAAGGATTTCCTTGTATTATAATTAAGAGATAGACAATGAAACAAAACCGACAGGATTTATCGACCTATATGGTTTTAAATGGAGGAAGATATGAACAAAATTGCAATCGTAACGGACAGCAATAGCGGAATTACGCAAAAAATGGCAAAAGAGATGGGAGTGTATGTGCTGCCGATGCCATTTTTTATTAATGGGGAATTATTTTTGGAAGATATCAGTCTGTCTCAGGAAGAATTTTATAAATGTCTGGCAGAAGATGCTGATATCAGTACATCACAGCCGTCTCCAAAAGATTTGACAGATTTATGGGATCAGATCTTAAAAGAGTATGATGAGATTGTACATATTCCGATGTCAAGCGGTCTGAGTGCTTCCTGCCAGACAGCCGCTGCAATGGCACAGGAATATGATGGAAAAGTTCAGGTGGTAGATAATCAACGAATTTCTGTTACCCAAAAACAGTCTGTAAGAGACGCGCAGAAATTGATTGCGCAGGGAAAAAGTGCGGCTCAGATTAAGGAGATTTTGGAAGAAAGAAAATTAGATGCCAGCATTTATATCACACTGGAGACTTTAAAATATTTGAAAAAAGGCGGAAGAATCACTCCGGCGGCAGCGGCAATCGGAACGATTTTGAATTTAAAGCCTGTCCTTCAGATTCAGGGAGACAAATTAGACGCTTATTCAAAAGCAAGAGGCAAAAATCGAGCAAAGGCAATTATGATAGATGCGATTAAAAAAGATCTTTCAGAACGATTCGATCAGGCAGTAAAAGATGGAAAAATGAAAGTCATGGCTGCCTATACAGGAAATGCAGAAGAAGCTATGGAATGGAAAAAATTGTTGGAAGATGAATTTGGTACAGAAGTGGAGACAGACCCGCTGTCATTAAGCGTAGCATGTCATATTGGATACGGGGCGCTTGCTGTAGCAGTGGCAGAATGTCTATAAAAGTAAAAAAGATAAAAGAGTAAAGGAGAGAAGGACAGATGGAAAAAGCAAAAGTATATTTTACAGATTTGCGTGTGAAAAATGGAGATAGTCTTCAGAAGAAACTGGAACGTTTAATCAAAAAAGCTGGCATTGGCCAGATTGATTTTGAAAAACATTTTGCGGCAATTAAGATTCACTTTGGAGAGCCTGGAAATCTTGCATATTTACGTCCGAATTATGCAAAGACCGTTGCAGATGTAGTAAAAGAGCTGGGAGGAAAGCCATTTTTGACAGACTGCAATACCTTGTATGTAGGCGGAAGAAAAAATGCGCTGGATCATATTGATTCTGCATACTTAAATGGATTTACACCATTTTCTACAGGATGTCATGTCATTATAGCAGATGGTCTGAAAGGAACAGATGAAGCGCTTGTGCCAGTAGAAGGCGGAGAATATGTAAAAGAAGCAAAAATTGGTCAGGCAGTGATGGATGCGGATATTTTTATTACGTTAAATCATTTTAAAGGACATGAAGCGACAGGATTCGGCGGCGCTTTGAAAAATATTGGAATGGGATGCGGCTCAAGAGCTGGAAAGATGGAAATGCACAGCGCCGGAAAGCCATATGTAGATCAGGAACTGTGTATCGGATGCGGAAAATGTACAAAGATCTGTGCCCATGATGCAGCGATTGTGAAAGACAAAAAGGCAACGATTGACCATGATAAATGTGTAGGATGCGGCAGATGTATCGGAGTCTGTCCTCGCGATGCAGTGAATCCGGCATCAGACGAGTCTTTTGATATCTTAAATTATAAGATTGCAGAATACAGCAAAGCAGTTTTGGATGGCAGACCAAATTTCCATATCAGTCTTGTAATGGATGTTTCTCCATTCTGCGACTGTCATGCAGAAAATGATGCTCCGATTGTTCCAGACGTAGGAATGTTTGCTTCCTTTGATCCGGTTGCGCTTGATGTGGCATGTGCTGACGCAGTAAATCGTCAGAAACCTTTTACAGACAGTCTCTTAGGAGAAGCATGTGAAGAAGGTCATGTACACAGAGATCATTTTGGAATGGTCAGCCCGAATACAAACTGGAAAAGCTGTATTGAACATGCAGAAAAACTTGGAATCGGAACGAGTGAATATGAACTGATTGAAGTAAAATAAAAAGTATGGGGTATGGAAATGGCAAACTTGCCAGACATACCCCTTTTTTATAAATAAAATCGGCTCTTTTGCTATAGGCAAAAATCCATTGCCTTTAGGCGATGGGAGTTGATTTTTAAAAGAAATCCGTTGTATTTCATAAAACTTTAACAAATATCCTTATTGATTTCTGAATCAGGTGTATTATAATAAAATAGACTATTTATGAGGAGGAAAAAGATGAACGAGAATCAGCCATCGAATCAGAATTATCAAAATCGTGGTCCGAATGACTCTCAAAATAGACCACAGCCAGATCCAAATGGCGGACCTGGCAATCAACAAGAGCCAAAGAAGCATAGCTTTGTAATTTTTTTGATAGCTGCACTGGCAGTTTTTGTCATGATGAAGATTTTTACCGGAGGTTTGTCAGATGCGACAACAAGGGAAATCACATACGATCAATTTATGAGTATGATAGAAAATGGCAAAGTAGCAGAAGTCGAATTTGAATCAGACAGAATTGTGATTATACCGAAAAATCAAACATATGCCGGAAGAGTTTTTGAGTTTTACACGGGAAGAATATACGATCCAGATTTGACACAGAAACTGTTAAATGCAGGAGTAACTTTTAAAGAAGAAATACCAGATACGACATCTGCAGTAATCTTGAATGTGATTTTAACTTTTGTGCCGATTATTTTACTTTTAGTTCTGCCATTTTTCATGTTTAGAAAAATGTCAAAAAATGGCGGCGGAATGATGGGCGTTGGAAAAAGTAAAGCAAAAGTATACGTCCAAAAAGAAACAGGCGTTACATTTAAAGATGTGGCAGGTCAGGAAGAGGCAAAAGAATCGCTGCAGGAGGTTGTGGATTTTCTGGAAAACCCAGGAAAGTATACGAAAATCGGAGCGAAACTGCCAAAGGGAGCTTTGCTTGTAGGACCTCCTGGAACAGGAAAGACACTTCTTGCAAAAGCAGTTGCAGGTGAAGCCCATGTGCCATTTTTCTCTCTGTCAGGTTCTGACTTTGTGGAGATGTTTGTTGGTGTCGGCGCTTCGCGTGTTCGAGATTTATTTGAAGATGCAAAGAAAAATGCGCCATGTATCATTTTTATTGACGAGATTGATGCGATTGGAAAGAGCCGTGACAGCCGTTATGGAAGCGGAAATGATGAACGTGAGCAGACATTGAATCAGCTTTTGGCAGAGATGGATGGATTTGATACGTCAAAAGGTCTTTTGATTTTAGCGGCCACAAACCGTCCGGAAGTGTTGGATAAGGCTCTGCTTAGACCGGGACGTTTTGACCGTCGTGTCATTGTGGATAAACCAGACTTAAAAGGACGCGTGGACATTTTAAAAGTTCATTCCAAAAATGTTTCATTAGATGAAAGTGTAGATCTGGAAGCAATCGCGCTTGCCACATCAGGAGCAGTTGGATCTGATCTTGCAAATATGATCAACGAAGCAGCGATCTTAGCTGTAAAAAAAGGCAGAAATGCAGTTAGTCAGAAAGATCTGTTTGAAGCGGTGGAAGTTGTGCTTGTCGGAAAAGAGAAAAAAGACCGCATTATGAGCAAAGAAGAGAGAAGAATCGTATCTTATCATGAGGTCGGTCATGCTTTGATCAGCGCGCTTCAAAAAGATTCCGAGCCAGTTCCGAAGATTACGATTGTGCCAAGAACAATGGGCGCATTAGGATATGTCATGAATGTGCCGGAAGAAGAGAAATATTTGAATACAGAACGTGAAATCCGCGCGATTTTAGTTGAATTAGTCGGCGGACGCGCGGCAGAAGAAATTGTATTTGACACCGTAACGACAGGAGCGTCAAATGATATTCAGAGAGCGACCGATATTGCCAGAGCAATGATTACGCAGTATGGAATGTCAGAAAAATTTGGACTGATTGCTCTGGAGACTCCGGCAAATCAGTATCTGGACGGACAGGTTGTGATGAATTGCAGCGATGTCACAGCATCCGAAGTGGATCAGGAAGTGATGCGCGTTCTGAAAGAGGCATATGAAGAGGCAAAACATCTGTTAAGCGAAAACAGGGATGTACTGGATAAGATCGCAGAATTTTTGATTGAGAAAGAGACGATCACAGGAAAAGAATTTATGAAGATTTTCAGACAGGTAAAAGGCTTGCCTGAACCAGAAGAAAATGAAGAAAAACCTGGACGTGTGACAGAAAAACCAAAGGTTGACTTGAAAAAAGAAGAAATTCCTGAAGTGATTTTGAAAGAAACAAAAGAGACAGATGTTTCTGAGAAAGAAGAACAGACGGAAAAAATAGAAGAAAACAAAATAGAGAGTTCGGAAGAAATGCGTTTAGAAGAAACAAATTCAGAAGAAATAAGTTCAGAAGAAACCATTTCCAAAGAGGAAGATACAGAAGAGAAAAATTCTGAATCCTCAAACGTTTATCAGATTGAAGAGGAAGAATAAAAGAAAGACTGCCGTAAAAAAGTTACGGTGGTCTTTTTTTTGAAAAATATTTTGATTTTTTTCAGAGATCGGCAGGAAAATATGGTATAGTAAAAGAAACATAGAAGAAGGGAGACGTGAGATGTTTCAGATAGAGGAAGAATTGAAGAAACTTCCGTCAAAACCAGGAGTTTATCTGATGCACGATGAGGAGGATACGATTATCTATGTCGGGAAAGCGGTCAGTTTGAAAAACAGAGTCCGCCAATATTTTCAGAGCAGTCGTGTCAGAAGTTCTAAAATTGAACAGATGGTATCAAAAATCAGCAGATTTGAGTATATAGTGACGGATTCTGAACTAGAAGCGCTTGTCTTGGAAAACAATTTGATCAAAGAGCATCAGCCCAAATATAATACGATGCTGAAAGATGATAAGACGTATCCGTTTATTAAAGTCTCCATCGCAGAATCCTATCCGCGTGTGTTTCTGTCGCGCTCAATGAAAAAAGAAAAGGCAAAATATTATGGCCCTTATACCAGCGCAAAAGCAGTAAAAGATACGATTGATTTCATTCAAAAATTGTTTCAGCTGCGGACGTGCAACCGCAATCTGCCAAAAGATATAGGAAAAGGAAGACCTTGTCTGAATTATCATATTGGTCAGTGCAACGCTCCATGTCAGGGATTGATTTCGCAGGAAGCGTATCAGGAGCAAGTAAATAAAGCGATCCGTTTTCTGGAAGGAGATCACGAACAAGTGATTCAAATGCTGGAAAAGAAGATGAAAGATGCTGCTGAGAGGATGGATTTTGAGAGCGCCATGGAACAGAGAGATCTGTTAGAAAGTATTCAGCAAATTTCACAGAAGCAAAAGATCACGCAAAGCGATGGGGAGGACAGGGATATTCTTGCGGTGGCGACAGACGAACAAGATGCCGTTGTGCAAGTCTTTTTTGTCAGAGGAGGAAAATTGATCGGAAGAGATCATTTTTATCTGCGTGTCGCAATGAATGATACAAAAAGCAATATTTTAAACAGTTTTTTAAAACAGTTTTATTCAGGGACACCTTTTATTCCACGAGAGTTGGTACTTCAGACGGAAGTGGAAGATCATGAGATTTTAGAACAGTGGATGACACAGAAACGGGGATCAAAAGTTTATATTAAAGTCCCGAAAAAAGGAACAAAAGAAAAACTGGTAGAGCTGGCAGAAAAAAATGCGGAGATGGTTTTGACACAGGATCGAGAGCGAATAAAAAGAGAAGAAGCCAGAACAACCGGCGCTGTGCAGGAACTGGAAGAACTTTTAGGATTGTCCAAGATCACAAGAATGGAAGCGTTTGATATTTCTAACACAAGCGGTATCGAATCAGTAGGGTCGATGGTAGTATATGAAAATGGAAAACCGAAGAGAAGCGATTACAGGAAATTCAAAATAAAATGGGTAAAAGGGCCAAATGATTATGCCAGTATGGAGGAAGTGCTGACGAGACGGTTTTGTCATGGAATCAGAGAAAAGCAGGAAGGGGAAAGCAGCAGTTTCAGCAGACTGCCGGATCTGATTATGATGGACGGAGGAAAAGGACAAGTTCATGCGGCGCAAAAAGTGCTGGAACGTTTAAATCTGGCCATTCCTGTCTGTGGAATGGTCAAAGATGACAACCATAGAACAAGAGGACTTTATTTTAAAGAAAAAGAAATAGCAATCGAAAAAAATTCAGAGAGTTTCCGATTGATTACGAGAATACAAGATGAGGCGCATCGCTTTGCGATTTCATATCATCGCGCTTTGCGCAGTAAAAATCAAGTTCATTCCGTCTTAGATGAGATTGAAGGCATTGGCCCAACAAGAAGAAAATCTCTGATGCAGACATTTACCTCTATTAAAGAGATTAGAAATGCCTCTGTGGAGGAACTATTAAAAGCGCCTTCCATGAATAAAAAAAGCGCAGAAAAAGTGTATCATTTCTTTCATTGATGTTAAGACTTGATTGTGATAAAATAAAAAAAATGACTAAAAAAGGAGATTCAAAGATGAATGGTGTGGAATTGACGAAAGTCATCGAAAAGCTGAATTTGGAAAATATGACACCCGATATTGATACATCGGAGATCCTAATTAAGCTTCCTGACATTAACCGTCCGGCATTACAGCTGACAGGGTATTTTGATCATTTTGATTCTGAGCGTGTACAGATCATTGGATATGTAGAATATACATATCTGGAGCATTTGAGCAGAGAGAAAAAACTGCCTGTGTATGAACAGTTTTTATCAAGCAAAATTCCGTGTGTCATTTATACTACAAAAACACAGCCAGATGAAGATATGTTAAGGCTTGCAAATCAGTACCGTGTTCCAATTTTAAGAACAGCCAGAACGACGTCCTCTTTTATGGCAGAGATTATTCGATGGCTGAATGTAGAGCTTGCGCCTTGTATTTCCATCCATGGCGTGTTGGTGGATGTATACGGTGAAGGCGTTCTGATTATGGGTGAAAGTGGCATCGGAAAGAGTGAAGCTGCTCTGGAACTGATCAAGAGAGGACATCGTCTTGTATCGGATGATGTGGTGGAGATCCGAAGAGTCAGCGACGAGACCTTGATCGGATCAGCGCCGGATATCACACGACATTTTATTGAACTGAGAGGAATCGGTATCATTGATGTCAAGACGTTATTTGGTGTGGAAAGTGTAAAGAATACACAATCAATTGATCTGGTTATTAAGCTGGAAGAGTGGAACAAAGACAAAGAATATGACCGCCTTGGACTGGAAGAAGAGCACACAGAGTTTCTTGGAAACAAAGTGGTATGCCATTCTCTTCCGATTCGTCCAGGACGAAATCTGGCAATCATTGTGGAATCTGCCGCTGTCAACCACAGACAGAAAAAAATGGGTTACAATGCTGCTCAGGAGCTGTATAATCGTGTACAGAACAGTTTATCAAAACGGAAAGAACAATAAAGGAGAGAAAAGATGAAAAAGTATTGTTTTGGAATTGATGTTGGAGGAACAACCGTAAAATGCGGTTTCTTTAATACAGACGGAGAAGTGCTGGAGAAATGGGAGATCCCGACACGCACAGAAAATAATGGAGAAAATATTCTGCCAGATATCGCAGAAAGTATCAATGGAAAAATAAAAGAGCATCAGATCGACAAAGAGGATATTGCCGGTGTAGGAATCGGTGTTCCAGGACCTGTCAATGAAAATGGAGAAGTTCCATGCGCAGTAAATCTCCATTGGGGATATAAAAATCTGGTCAAAGAGATGGAAGAGATGACTGGGCTGAAGACAAAAGCAGGAAACGATGCAAACGTTGCGGCGCTTGGTGAAATGTGGCGCGGCGGTGGAGTAGGATATCATAATCTGATTCTGATTACGCTTGGAACAGGTGTCGGCGGCGGAATCATTGTGAATGAAAAAATTATCACAGGTTCTCACGGAGCTGGCGGAGAGATTGGTCATGCACACGTAGAGGACGATATGGATATCGCTTGCAACTGTGGAAATAAAGGATGTCTGGAGCAGTTTGCATCTGCAACAGGTATCTCTTATCTGGCAAGAAAGATGATGGAAGAGACAGATATGCCGTCTGTGATCCGCAAAGAAAATGTCAGCGCAAAGACGGTATTTGACGGAGTGAAAGCTGGGGATGAACTGGCACAGAAAGTAGCAGATCGTTTTGGATACTATCTTGGAAAAGCGCTTGCAAACTTTGGATGTGTGACAGACCCAGAAGTATTTGTAATCGGTGGCGGTGTTTCAAAAGCAGGAGAAATTTTGCTCGATTATATCAAACCATATTATCAGAAATATGCGTTCTCAGCATGTAAAGATGCGGCATTTGCGCTTGCAAAACTGGGAAATGATGCTGGAATTTATGGAGCAGCAAGATTAGTTCTGGAATAAGATAAAAAGAAAAGAATAGCGAGATAAGAAAAAACGGTTCTTTACAGTTTATACTGTAAAGAGCCGTTTTTTTGGTTCTTTGTCAAGGGTTGGGGTAAAATGTTTTTTCGAGACATCGGAACT
>CBCTVZ010000021.1:0-27707 GCA_965150505.1 uncultured Robinsoniella sp.
CGGCACCCCTCCCGTCAGATACCTACCCTGTGTAGTCCCTTGTAAACTGTACTTTAGCTTGTTGCTAATCTCAAATCTTTACAAGTTATACAGGGAAAGACGATTGTATAAAAACGTGTAACATAAAATTAAAACAGGGCAGAACGGGAACAACGTATACAAAATAAAGAACAATGACAAGAATTGACACATGAAGGTGCAAAAACAGGCAGATGGCTGTCAAATATGTGGAGATTACAACCTCTAAATTTTTTGATACAATAAAGACATCAAAAACGACGTGATTCAAAAAAATGGAGGTATTGAAATGAACAAGAAAATTGTTTTGGCAGGAACAGCAGCAGCTCTTGTTATGGGGATGAGCGGCATGGCAGTATTTGCTGAGGAAGCACCGGCAGCATCTTACAGCACAGTAATTGAAGTTGAGGATTGGGGCGCAACGGTTACAAAAGTAATCGTAGATCTGGGAAAAGAAGTATCAGGTGAACTTGATACAGATACGTTCTCTGTACATGTAAAGAGAAGCGATGACCGTCTGGAAGAACCTTTATTGGAAGAAGGAAATCGCCGTGTGACAAGCGCTTACATTTCTGACGCAGAAGGAAATGCAGCAGACTCTGGACAGTATGCTACATTAGAGCTGGCTTACGGACCTGGAATCTCTTTAGGAAACGCTTTAAACTATGCGCAGGGAAGAAACGTATGGATCGACTGCGATTATACGATCACACAGGAAGAAGATATCGTGACAGATCAGGAAACATTATCCGGAATCGTAGCAACAGAATACACAGGAAGCGTTCGTCTTGGCATTGATGATTTCAATATCAGCAGCGATACATTCGATGGAATCGAATTTGCAATGGCTGATTATAAACCAGAAGATACAGCAGAGAAACATCCTCTGATTATCTGGCTGCACGGCGGTGGAGAAGGCGGTACAGACGCTACAATTCCTCTGGCAGCAAATAAAGCAATCAGTTTTGCTTCTGAAGAAATCCAGCAGTATTTTGGTGGCGCTTATGTGTTAGTTCCACAAGCTCCTACAAAATGGATGGAAGGAAAAGGCGGAGACAGAGACGGCACATCTGTTTATACAGAAGGTCTGATGGAATTAATCAAAGATTATGTAGCAGACAATCCAGGCGTTGATGAGAACCGCATTTATGTAGGCGGATGCTCAAACGGCGGATATATGACAATGATTCTGATGCGTGATTACCCAGAATACTTTGCAGCAGCTTACCCAGTATGCGAAGGTCTGGCAGATACTATGATTTCTGATGAAGATATCGATACTTACAAAGATCAGAATATCTGGTTTGTAACAGCAGCAACAGATACGACACTTGATCCTGTATTATATACACTGCCAACATACACACGTATCCGTGAAGCAGGATCTGAAAACGTTCATCTGACATTCTTCCCGAATGTAGAAGATAAGACTGGTTTATACAGACAGGAAAATGATGTTCCTCATGAATATGACGGACATTGGTCATGGACATATGTATACAATGATCAGGTTTCTGCAAGAATCAACGGCGAAGAAGTTGGTCTGTTAGAGTGGATGGCTGCACAGAGCAAATAAAAAATAAAATATGGATTTTAAAGGTGAGGGCTGTTTTTAACAGCTCTCATTTTTTGTGCGTTTTTTTTATTTGTATAAAAAGGAAGCGTAGTGAAAAAGAAGAAATTATGGTAGAATAGAGCTGATTTCGGAGAAAGGGGAAGGAATGGCGCAAGATGAAGAGAACAGCAATCGTGATAGCAGGAATTTTTCTGATATTTTTTTTGATCCTGCTGTATCCTGATCCGGGGATGACCTTAGAGGAAGAGAGCAATGAAATAAGAGTAACGTTTGTCTCACCATTTGCAAACACAGGGTACTGGGGAATTGCGGCAACAGGAATTTTAGATACAGCAGAAAAATATGGAATGAATGTCAAGTGTATCGGTTTTGCAGAGTCCGATCCGCAAAAACAGATTCGCTATATAAAAAGCGCGATTTATTCTCACGCAGATGGGATTATCACAGCGGGGATTGAAAATTCAGATGAATTTAAAAAAGTGCTTGATATGGCGAGTGAGGCGGGGATACCAGTGATCTTGATTGACTGCGATATTGAAGGCAGTGATCGTTTGTGTTATATTGGAACAGACAATTTTGAGGCAGGAAAAATAGCAGGTCAGGAAATTGCGGAGGCGACAGGAGGAAAAGGTTCAGTTGCAATTATAAGAAATGAAAAATCTTCCATCAATCAGCAGGAACGAATCAATGGCATGGAGTCTGTGATGGAGCAGTATCCTGATCTAGAGGTTGTGACGGTGTTGGAAGGAAATCAAAATTATATGATCGCAAAAGAACAGATTGTAAAGATGTTAAAGGAGCATCCAGAGATTAATGCTATTTTCTGTCCAGAGGGATATTCTTCGATCTGTATGAGCCAGTTTTTGATGGAAGAAAAAGAAGGATACGAAGACTTAAAAGTAGTGACATTTGATATCAGCAATGAAGCACTTTCGTCATTGAAAGCGGGAAAGATTTATTCTATCGTTCAGCAAGATCCATATACGATGGGACAAAAGGCAGTGGAATCTCTGCATCAATATCTGAGCGGAGAGTCAGGAATGCAATCTGAGACGTACACAAACGTTCAGAATGTCAGACCGGAAAGTTTAGATCAGCTTTATGAATACAGGAGCAAAGATGTGATATGGCATACATATTAAAAAAATCAGAAAAACATACGACAAAGTATCGACTGACACAGTATTTTTTTATATCCTTGTCTCTGGGAATTTTATTTACGCTTTGTACGCTGTATTTTCATTTTGTCACAGCAAAGCAGTATGATATTACGATTGAGCAGAGCATTTGTCTGAATCAATTTTATTCCGCGCTGGATCAGCTCAATACGGATATCGGAGGGTATTGGCAAGATAACACAGCGACAGGATCAGGGGAAATTTTGGCAAAGTTCGATGAGATTGATGAGCTTGTGGAAAAATTGCAAAGCAGAAGAATCAGTTCTGATTATGCAAGAGATATCCATGATATCAAAGAAATGATGAAAAGCTATAAAAATCTGTTTTCCTCTCTTTCGATTCAATTAAACGCACTGAATCAGGATCAATTTAACACAAATCTTTTGTCAAAAGTAAATGAAACGTATTTTGAGATCGAAGAGATTTTTGAGATTCTTTATTCGGATTTTAAAAATCTGCATTTGACGATGCTTGAGAATGCAAAACAGATTCAGTCAGATTTATATAAGAAAACATTTGCCTATACGATTTTGTTGGCGACAAGCATTTTGCTTTTGATTGCGGCGGGGATCAAGCGTTCCAGAAGACTGACAAATCAGATTGTACAGCCGATTCAGAGACTGACGCAGTCGGCAGAGATGATTTTGGATGGAAAAATCGAGGAATTTGAGAGGATACCGGTGCTGGATCGTGAAAATAATGAAAGCATGATTTTGACGAATGCGTTCAATATGATGATTGAACAGATTCGCAGTCAGATAAAGGAAATTCAGGAAAATGCAAGCGCAAAGGTGGCTCTTCATGAAAAAGAACTGGAAAACTTAAGGATCAGCAATCTTTTAAAGGGCAGTGAGCTGAAGGTATTGCAGATGCAGATCAATCCGCATTTTTTATTTAATACTTTAAATATGATTGCACAGACGGCATACCTTGGAGATTCTGATACAACCGTATTTTTGTTGGGAAAGACGGCAGAGCTTTTGCGATACAGCTTGGATTTTATGGGAAAATCGGTTACACTTGCGAGAGAATTGACGATGCTTGGAGATTATATTTATCTGCAGGAACAAAGATTTGGAGAGCGAATCGAATTTGAGTTTGAACTAGATGAGAGTTTTCATCAAATGCACATCCCTTGTCTGATTTTGCAGCCTCTTGTGGAAAATGCGATTACGCATGGCGTAGGTTCTTACACAGAAAATGGGAAGATTCAAATAAAAACAAGTTATGACAAAGAGAAGGAGTGCGGGATTATCTCGATCGGAGACAATGGACTGGGGATAACGCCGGAACGGTTGAATCAACTGCGAAAGGAACTTCACTGTCAGGAAATTCAGAGAGAAAAGATAGGACTTGCAAATGTATATATGCGTCTGCAAATTTTTTTCGATCAAAAAGCAGATATGGAGATTGTTAGTGTTCCGAGAAAGTGGACGGAAATCAGGCTGATTTTGCCATATAAAATGGACGCGAAAACAGAGTTGTAGAGGGGAGGGAAAAATATGTATTCTCTTATCATTGCAGATGATGAGGCGATTGAATGCCGTGGAATGGAGATGAGGATTCAGAATCATTTTACAAATATTGAGCTGTTGCCGAGTGTTTACAATGGGATTGATTTTTTAAAAAGCGTAGAGCAGTATCGTCCGGATATTGCGATTGTAGATATCAATATGCCGGGACTGACCGGATTGGAAGCATTGAAAATTTTAAAATTAAAGTCTTTTTCCATGAAAATCATTATCAATACCGCATATAATGATTTTGAATATGTTCAGGAAGCGCTTGCACTGGGCGCTTCTGGATACCTGCTGAAACCGATTGAGCATCAAAAATTTTGTGATACATTAAATCGTGTGCTTTCTGTCATTGATGAAGAACGGCATCACTCCAAAATTTTTCAGGAGACAAATCAGATGATGGAACGGATGAAGAAAGCGGTTGGGGATGATATCATGTCTTCGGTGATTCTGGGACAGCCAAATGAGGAGAGTTTTCGTGTTTACTTCCAGACGCTTCAAGAGTCGTATCAGGGAGGACTGTTTGCGGCGGTATCCATGATTCCGAAAAAAGAAGGAACGATGTACGATTCTGCCGATATCCTGTTACAGATAGAAGAGATCATAAAGAAAGAACTGTATGCTTTTTGCCAATATCAGATTAAGCAATATAAAGGGATCATCTATCTGTATCTGATTCCGGGAGCAAGAGTGACAAAAGACAATTATCAGCCTTGGGCTAGAAATATTGCAGACGTATTAAAAGAAGAAGTTTTTAAGAAAACAAAAATGGAGATCCATTTTGGATTTAGCAAATGGAAAGAGACGTTTGACAAAATGTACGAGGCATTTCGAGAATGTAATTTGGCACTTCGCTCTGGCGGAGATGGAATCGGATTTTTTGAAGAGCCTCATTTAAAAATGTATTCTCCTGTTCCTGTGGAACAATTTTTAGACGATATCACATCTGAGATTATGCAGGGTGGAAAGGATGGGCTACAGGCTGAAGTAAAGAAGTTTTTGGAATGTCTGGAAAAGAAACAATATCAGATAGAAGCGGCAAAAGTTGCCGTCTTAAATTTGCTGCTCTCTGTCTATGACAAGCTAAAAGACAGTTATGGTTTATCCGCTCTTCCATTTTCCAGTATCCATTCGATGCAGGAACTCCAACTGTGCCAAACATACGAGGAACTGTGTGAAAAGTCAGTGGGATGTCTGAATTTATTTCAAGAGCATTTAAAGTCGAAGAAAGTACAAAATATGTATGTGGAAGAAGCGATGCTCTATATGGAAAAAAATTATTATGAGGATCTTTCACTGGATGAAATCGCTGAAAAAATAGGAATCAGTTCTTTCTATTTAAGCAGGCTGATTAAGCAGCAGATGAAACAAAATTTTATTGATCTTTTGACAGAGATTCGCATTCGGCACGCTCTTTTTCTGATTCGTCAGGGAGGCGATACCGTAAAAGATATCGGAAGAAGCGTAGGTTACAGCAATCAAAATTATTTTTATAAGGTATTTAAAAAATCGACTGGAATGACTGTCGGTGAGATGAGAGATTATTTTCATCAGATTCTTCCGGAAAGCAAAAAAATACAGAGGAAAGAAAAAGATCAGACGGAACAAAAAACAGAGTAGAAAATTAAGAAACATAGAAATATAAAAATTAAATAAACACAAATAAAAACGAATAAAGATAAATAAAAACAAATAGAGACAAAAGAGTTTGGAAAGGATGTTAAAATATGTATATTATAGTAGGACTTGGAAATCCGACAAGCCAGTATGCGCGGACGAGACACAACGTAGGATTTGATGCAGTCGATGCGATTGCAGAACGATATGGGATTTCCGTTGACACAAAAAAATATAAAGCATTGTATGGCAAAGGCGTGATTGAAGGACAGAAGGTGATTCTGGCAAAACCGCAGACGTATATGAATGCGAGCGGAGAGAGCGTCAGAGAACTGATTGATTATTTTAAAATTGATGAGACAGAAGAGTTAATTGTGATGTATGATGATATCAGTTTAGAACCGGGGCAGATTCGCTTAAGAGCAAAAGGAAGCGCCGGTGGTCACAATGGAATCAAAAGTATCATTGCCCATTTAGGAGGACAAGAATTTAAGCGGATTAAAATTGGAGTCGGAGAAAAACCAAAAGGATGGGATCTGGCAGATCATGTTCTTGGAAGATTTTCAAAAGAAGACAGAGAGGCAGTGGAGGAAGCATTAAAACGCACCAGAGACGCGGCAGTCATGATTATGACGAAGGGAATGGATGCAGCAATGAATGAGTATAACAGGAAGGTGTAATCTGTGAAAGCTTTTATTCAACCATTAGAACAGTTAGATGAATTTCAGAAGATCAAAGAACAGCTTAAAAAAAATTGTGGAATGACAGAGATTTCCGGATGCCTCGATTCTCAAAAGTGTCACATGATTTATGCGGCAGGACGAGAAAAACGATATCGAGTGATTTTGACGGGAAGCGAGAAGAAAGCAAAAGAATTATATGAAGATTATCGCACGTTTGATAAGAATGTGATGCTCTATCCGGCAAGAGATTTGATGTTTTACAGCGCAGACATCCACGGAAATCTGATTGACAAGCAAAGAATTTCTGTCTTAAAAGCATTGTTAGAACAGCCGGAACTGACGGTAATCACAACAATGGGAGGATGTATGGATCATCTGATCCCATTGAAAGAATTTTCGGAACATATCATGAAACTGTCGCTTGACAGTGAGATTGATCTGGAAGAGATGAGAAGAAAATTAAGCAGTCTCGGATACGAACAGACTTCTCAGGTAGAATCATCCGGACAGTTTGCTGTCAGAGGAGGAATCTTAGATATCTTTCCTTTGACAGAAGAAAATCCGGTGCGAATTGAACTGTGGGATACGCAGGTTGATTCGATCAGAAGTTTCGATGCAGAGTCGCAAAGATCGATTGAAAATCTGGAGATGGCTGTGATCTATCCAGCATCGGAATTGATTGTGGAGAAAGAGCGTCTGGAAGAGGGAATCAGCAAGATTAAAAAAGAGAAAGAAAAACTGGAGAAAAAATTGCGCGCCGTACAGAAGACAGAGGAATCATATCGTCTGAAAACAATGGCAGAAGAATTGATCGAACAGCTAGAGGAGAGCGGCAGCACAATCGGAATGGAAAGCAGTATTCGATATTTTTATCCTGAAACGGTTTCCTTTCTCGATTATTTTGATCCAGAAGAGACGATTTTCTTTTTGGATGAACCAGAGGAAGTACACAGACAAGGCAACGCAATCGAGCTGGAGTTTCGGGAGAGTATGTCAAATCGTCTGGAGGGCGGTTATATTCTTCCAACGCAGACGGAGATTTTGTATGGAGCGGAGGAAATCACTGCAAAGATCAACAGAAGAAACTGTGCAGGACTTTGTACACTGGAACAACTGCACAGTTCTTTTTTGATTTCTGCCAGATATCATCTGAATGTAAAATCGATCAGCGGATACAACAGCAGTTTTGAACTTCTTGTCAAAGATTTACTGAGATGGAAAAAGGAAAAGTATCAGGTGATTGTTCTTTCCGGATCGAGAACGAGAGCAAAACGTCTGGCTGAAGATCTGCGTGAAAATGGACTGAACAGCGTATACACAGAGGAAGAAGAGCGAGAGATTTTGCCTGGGGAGATCTTAGTCGTATATGGAAACAGCGCTAAGGGATATGAGTATCCGATGATCCGTTTTGCAATTCTGTCGGAAAATGATATTTTTGGAAAAGAAAAGAAGAAAAAGAAACGGCAAAAGACGTATGAAGGGCGAAAGATTCAGAGCTTTTCCGAACTGAATGTGGGAGATTATGTTGTCCATGAAAGTCATGGACTTGGAATCTACCGCGGAATAGAAAAAATTGAAGTTGACAAGATCACAAAAGATTATATGAAGCTGGAATATGGAAATGGCAGTAATTTGTATATTCCAGCTACACAGCTCGATGCAATCCAAAAATATGCAGGAGCTGGGGCAAAAGTACCAAAGCTAAACCGACTGGGAACACAGGAATGGCATAAGACAAAGGCGAAAGTGCGAAAAGCCGTTCAGGATATCGCAAAAGATCTCGTAGAATTATATGCAAAGAGACAGCAGGACAAGGGATTTTGTTACGGGGAAGATACCGTATGGCAGAGGGAATTTGAGGAGTTATTTCCATATGAAGAGACAGAAGATCAGTCTGCCGCGATTGAAGCGACCAAAAAAGATATGGAAAGCAGTAAGATTATGGATCGCCTGATTTGCGGAGATGTTGGATATGGAAAGACAGAGATTGCGATTCGCGCCGCATTTAAGGCGGTGCAGGACAGCAAACAAGTGGTGTATCTTGTGCCGACCACAATTCTGGCGCAGCAGCATTACAATACTTTTGCACAGAGAATGAAAGATTTTCCAGTTCGAGTCGATTTGTTGTGTCGTTTCCGAACACCGGCAGAACAAAAAAAGACGCTTACGGATTTGAAAAAGGGATTGGTAGATATCGTGATTGGAACACACCGCGTTCTGTCAAAAGATGTGCAGTTTAAAGATCTGGGACTTTTGATCATTGATGAGGAACAGCGTTTTGGCGTTGCAGATAAAGAGAAAATCAAAAAATTAAAGACAGCGGTGGACGTTTTGACCTTGACAGCAACACCAATTCCACGAACACTTCATATGAGCCTGATCGGGATTCGAGATATGTGCGTGTTGGAAGAACCGCCGATTGACAGAATGCCGATTCAGACGTATGTGATGGAATACAATGAAGAGATGGTGCGTGAGGCGATCAACAGAGAACTGGGAAGAGGCGGACAAGTTTATTATGTCTATAACAGGGTCAATACGATTGTGGAGATGACAAACACTATCGCAAAACTCGTTCCGGATGCGCAGGTGGCATTTGCTCATGGACAGATGAAAGAACATGAGTTGGAAAAGATCATGTATGAATTTATCAATGGCGAAATAGATGTGCTTGTCTCCACAACGATCATCGAGACTGGTTTAGATATCCCAAATGTCAACACGATGATCATTCATGATGCAGATACGCTGGGGTTGTCTCAGCTTTATCAGCTTCGAGGGCGTGTGGGACGTTCTAACCGAACTGCGTATGCGTTTTTGATGTACCGCAGAAATAAGGTGCTTAGAGAAGTGGCAGAAAAAAGGTTGTCAGCGATCCGTGAGTTTTCAGATTTGGGATCTGGATTTAAGATTGCAATGAGAGATTTGGAGATTCGCGGTACAGGAAACTTGCTTGGCGTAGAACAGCATGGTCATATGGAAGCAGTGGGATATGATCTGTATTGTAAAATGCTAAATGAGGCAGTGCGGGAAGTAAAAGGAGAGACGGATCCGGAAGAGGCATACGAGACTTCGATTGATATTAATATTGATGCCTATATTCCAGAGCGATATATCAAAAATGAATATCAGAAACTGGATTTATATAAGAGAATTGCCGCCATTGAATCGGAAGAAGAATATGATGATATGATGGAAGAATTGCTAGATCGCTTCGGAGAACCGCCAAGATCTGTTCAAAATCTGCTGAATGTGGCAAAATTAAAAGCGGATGCACATTGCGCTTATATCACAGAGATTTCTCAAAAGGGAGAGACGATTCAATTTCGTATGTTTGAGCGCGCAAAAATTGATGCGATGAAGATTGATGCCTTTGTAAAAGAAAATAAGGGAACGATAAAATTTGTGGTGGAGTCGCCTCCGTATTTTGTGTATCAGAATACGAGAAAAAATGGAAAAGAAAAGATGGATCTGCTTCGTACATTAGAAGAAATTGTAGAAAAAATTGCGCAGCTTCAGTAAATGTGTAAATCGTGTGTCCAAAGAAGGAAAGTCTTGCCCAGCCTGAAAAAAAAGACTATAATATAGAATAAATGATGAGAAGACCGGTTGAACGGCAAAAATGGAAGACCGCATTACAAATCCGGTGTTAGGAGGAAAAAGATGAATCAGTTTACAAAAAAATTTGCCATAGCAGGAATATGTGTATGTATGACCGCAGCTACTTTGACAGGATGCGGCGTAAAAGAAGATTCTGTGGTAGCCACAGTGGATGGAGATGAGATTTCTTATGCACTGGCTAATTTTGTGATACGGTATAATCAGGCGCAGTATGAACCGCTCTATACAGCATATGGAGCTTATATGGGACTGCAGTCTGGAACAAATGTATGGGATCAGAGCGTGGACGGAACAAATACACTTGGAGAAAATTTAAAAGAAAGTGCAGTGGAATCTCTGAAAGATATGTATTTGTTGGAAGACCATATGAAAGAGTATGATGTCACGATTACAGCAGAGGAGAAAAAGGCAATCGAAGAAGCGGTTGATACATTTTTAGCAGAGAACACACCAGAGACGCTTGAGGCAATGAGCGCAACAAAAGAAAATGTCTCCAGAATGTTAGAGCTGAGTACAATCTATGCAAAAATGAAATCTGCAATCTATGATACGGTAGATACAGAAGTTTCTGATGAGGAAGCGGCACAGAGAGGAATCACAACCGTTTTCTTCAGCGCAGAAGACACAGCCGATGCGACAGCGGCAGAAGCATCTGAGACAGAGGAGGCAACTGCTGGAACAGCAAAAAATGAAGCAAAAGAAAAAGCGCAGAACGTGCTTGATGAAATCAAAAAAGGAAAAGATCTCGATGAAGTTCTGGAAAAAGTAGACGATACGGTGACATCTGAGTATGTGACATACGGAGAAGATGACACGATACTGGACGAGGAGATCAAAGCGGCTGCAGATGCGCTCACAAAAGAAGGAGAGACAGCAGAAAATCTGGTAGAGGTAGAGAATGGATATTATGTGGTACAGCTGACAAAAACTTTGGATCGTGAAGCCACAGATACAAGAAAAGAGGAAATCATTTCTGAACGCCAGACCGAAGCATTTGAAAGTAAATTGGAAGAGTGGAAAGAAGCAGCAGATATTACAGTGAAACAAAAAACATTGAATAAAATTAAATTTGTGGACAGTATGTCTGCAGTTTATTCACAGGAGACAACACCAGCTGATGCGACAGCAGGGGAAGCAGAGACAGAGAGTGAAACTGTGACAGAAAAAGAGACAGAGACAGAAAGTGAAACTGTGACAGAAAAAGAGACAGAGACGGAAAGTGAAACTGTGACAGAAAAAGAAACAGAATCAGAGACGAAAAAAGAAGAATAAAAATTTTTAAGAGAAAAGAGTAAGAGAGAATCGCTGTATTCATTTTGTACAGCGGTTCTTTTTTTGGCAAAATGACGGAGAAAACGAGTAAAACCGACAAAAAATTTTGTAGAAAAAAAGCAAAATCGGGGATGCAATTTTAAAAAGAATGTGCGATAATGAAAAAGAATGCACATTATGCCATAAAATTAATAAAAATAAAGAAGAGAGTAGGCGGGAGTATTTCATGGTTTTTTCAAGTATGATATTTGTGTTTTTCTTTTTGCCGATCAGCTTGACAGCATATTTTCTTTGTCGCACAACGAAACAGAGAAATATTTCGCTGTTAGTATCTTCCTTAATCTTTTATGCTTGGGGAGGACCAAAGTTTTTGCTGATCTTACTAGCAATGACAGCAATTTGTTGGGGAGGAGGCATCCTGATTGATCGCACCGATGAATTAAAGATTAGGAGAATGATTCTGATTGGTACGATTGTATTGATGCTTGCTATTTTAGGATATTTTAAATACACTGGATTTTTCCTTGGAATTTTGCAGGGAATCACGGGATTTCCGAAAGCGATTCCTCAGATTGTACTTCCAATCGGTATTTCATTTTATACTTTTCAGCTTTTATCGTATGTGGTGGATGTATACCGCGAAGAAGTTCCAGCGCAGCAGTACTATTGGAAGCTGCTTTTGTACTCAAGTTTATTCCATCAATGTATCGCAGGACCGATTGTCCGCTACCAGCATGTAGCAGATGAGATCAATCGCAGAAAAATAAAAATGTCAGAGATGGCAGATGGAATCACACGATTTATGGTAGGTCTTGCAAAGAAATTGATTTTGGCAGACGGTCTGGCTTCTCTGGCAGATAAACTTGCTCCATTGGATGCAGCGGCATTGGAATCCACACCGGCGCTTGGAGTGTGGATGGGAATTTTATTCTATATGCTTCAGATTTATCTGGATTTTTCCGCATATTCGGATATGGCAATCGGTATGGGACGCATGGTAGGATTTCACTATCATGAAAACTTCAACTATCCATATGTAGCAAATTCTGTCACGGATTTCTGGAGAAGATGGCATATTTCTTTAAGCACGTTTTTCCGTGATTACGTTTACATTCCGCTTGGAGGAAACAGAAAAGGAAAAGCTCGCCAGTATTTCAACTTATTTCTTGTATGGTTTTTAACAGGAATGTGGCATGGAGCTAGTTGGAACTATATTTTCTGGGGACTGTATTTCTTCTGTTTTCTTGTTTTGGAGAAAGCATTTTTGTTGGAGAAATTTAAACGTATTCCGAAAGTATTTCAGCATATCTATCTGCTGATCGCTGTATATTTTGGATGGATTTTATTCCGTTTTACAGATATGGGCACAATGGGAACAGCTCTTCAGAGTATGTTTGGTCTGAATGGAAATGGATTTTCCAGTATGCAGGTTATGATTGTGTTGAAAAGTAATCTGTTTTTCATCATAGCGGCAATCATTGGATCTACGCCGTTACCGAAGATGATAGCGGAAAAATTTGCTCTGTTTTGCAGAAGAAGATTTGCAATTCCTCATCTGCTATATGTGGTAGAGCTTGCATTTCCTTTATTGATGCTTTTATTGTCCACGATGGCGATGGCAGGAAGCAGCTACCATCCGTTTTTATATTTCCAGTTCTAAAAAGGAATTGTGTTTTTTGAGAAGGGATAAGATCGTACAATGAATAAAAAAGAATTTTTGAGAAAGAGAAAAGAAGTCAGAAAAAAATATACGGCATTGAAGATTATCGTGCCGCTTTGCTGTCTTCTTATTATGGGAATAATTGGATTATTGATTCCTCTGCGCCCGAAGGTTTCCTCTGTGGAAAAGAGAAATTTAACTTCCTTCCCAGAATTTTCTGTAGGTGACTTTCTGGACGGCACTTATACCACGAACATTGGGTTGTGGTATGCAGATACGTTTCCGATGAGAGATCAGATGATTGCCGGAAATGAACTTGTGACCTCTTGTTATGGATTAAAACAGCAGAAGATTTATGGGGATATGAAAAAAGGAGATGCGATTCCAGATCTCGACAGTGTGGAAAGCGTCAATACAGACACGACGCAGAACAATGGCGCGGCTAATACATTCGATCAGACAGAACCGCAGACAGATGCGACTGCACAGACAGAACCGCAAACAGAGCCACCGACTGAAAAAGAGACAGAACCTTTAAAAGATGGAACGATTCATGAAAAAGGCGAGACTTTTGGAACGGTATATGTCGCAGATAACAGAGCATTCAGCGTTTACTATTTCAACCAGACAGCGGCGGATACTTATGCACAGGCAATCAGTTCCTGTTCGGCAATTTTGAAAGATCATGGAGTGACGGTGTATGATATCTTAGCTCCTACGAGTATCGGAGTCAATTTGGACGATGCCACTCAGGAAGAATTATATTCTAGCAATCAGGGACAGGCTTTCCAGTATATCGAGAAAAAAATGACAGACGGCGTTCAGGTCGTAAATCCATATGAGACGATGCGCGCCCACAACAGCGAATATCTGTACTTTGGAACAGACCACCACTGGACAGCGCTCGGCGCTTATTATGCGTATACCGAATTTGCGGCAAAGAAAGGAATCACGCCTCACAGTCTGGAGGACTTCCAGAAAAAAGAATTCCCTGGATTTTTAGGAACGTTCTATGCAAGCAGTAATCAGGCAGAGGAACTGAGAAATAATCCAGATACCGTAGTTGCCTATGTGCCAAACGGAACAAATGATATGACCTATACAAGTTACGATGGATTAGAATATCAGTGGAATATCATTTCCGATGCAAACGAATACGATGAAAATTCAAAGTATATGTGCTTTATCGGAGGAGATCAGCCGTATGAAGAAATTCATAATCCGGCAATCACAGATGGAAGCGCTTGCGTTGTAGTAAAAGAATCTTATGGAAATGCGTTTGTACCATTTTTGGTAGACCATTATCAAGATGTCTATGTAGTAGACTACCGTTATTATACAGGAAGTTTATCCTATCTTATAATCAGCAAGGGAATACAGGATGTCATTTTCTTGAATAATGCAGAGGCGTTGTCTTCCGACGACGTGGTAAACAATATCTATAATGTAGCAGTGAGCTGATAAGAAGACTGTCACAGCGGGAAAATATTTAATATAATATTTTCTAAATCTGTGACAGTCTTTTTTTATAAATATTTATAAATATTTAAGTTAAAAATGGAGCATTGCTCCACAGATCAAAAAGAATCTGTTTTGCAATGCCCCATATTATATAAGATTATTGCCATTCATTTTCAGGACGATCCTGAACGAGACAGATCATACCGCTTCCTGGAAGAGCCGTCTCATAATAGTTGATAGCAGGCTGAGTGAGAAGTTCTACTCTGGCTGCGTCAAATTCCATAGAGCCTCTGAGGACAAGCAGAATCTTTCTCTGAGAAAGTGCTGTGCCTTCCGCCTCAGCTATCTTGTCGCTTTCTGGTTTGGTGATTCGTACTTTAAGACCAGAAATCTGAGAGGTCACATCAAGTTCTGTATCAACTGCCTGTGTCTCAGCAGTTTCCACACAGTCTGCCTCGCAAGCATCTGGCGCGGACGCAACAGGGACAACTTCCTGTGATGCTTCATTTGGCGTTGTGATGCGGATACGATAAGAACCAGACAATTCTAAATATTCATCGAGAATGACATATTCTCTCCATGTCATATCAGTATATTCCATCGGGGCAAGGCGAACCGTGTAGCTGTCTTGTGTCAGAGATGCAACAGGTATGATTAGACTTGTCTCCTTAAGCTGGAATAAAATTTGAGAGATAGACTGTGCCTGTAAGGAATCTAAAAATTCGCGTGTCAATGATAAATTGTGCTGAGAGTATACTGGTTTTCCATATTCATCGAGAAGTTCTTCTCCTGTCTCCGTACGGTTGCTTTCTGTGTTCAACATCAAAACGTTCTGGTCTGTTGCTGGATCGTAGACCACAGAAGCTTTAAAGGAACAAAGATTGTTGAAACGGTCTGTGATAAACTGGTTATACTGCTGTGTGCCACTGTAATTACCAAGACCTGTGACTGTGATAGAAGCCGGTGTATTTTCAGTAGCTTCCGTATAGGATACTTCATAGTCCGTTCCCTGTTTCAGAATTTTACTGCCGTCGCTTAAAGAAACATCCACAGTCTGTTTTTGCGTTTCCAGATCGCATCCTACCTTGCAAACCGTTGTCATATTGACAGAAGGAATCTGTTTTGGCTCGATTGTGAAAGCGCCGTTTGTAACGGTGACATCATAATTTGGATTTTGTGAGAAATCTACCGTAACTTCATAAGTTCCCACATCTTCTCCAACTGCTCTGGAAGCATGGAACTCAAAACTGTCGTCAAGAAGTCCATCTGCCAAGACTGCAAATTCAGGATCATCTTCTCCATAGACTTTAGAAGCATTTTCTACAACGACAGATACTGGTTTTTTCGCTGTCTCTACAGAGATTTCAGAAGTATACTGATCCTGCTCCCAATTATAATTTTCTGTATCAGAAGGAGTAAAGATCACTTCATAGGAAGCAGTTCCAGCATCTGGAGCAACGTCCTGCGCCCATTCAAAAGAACCATACTGTACACTGCCATCGTTTAATATGCTCTGACTGAGAGATTCGCCATATGTAATAGAAGAAGCTGTTGGCCAGATGATTTCCGGCGCGGCCGCTTTTTCAACTGTGATGGTGACTTCGGCGGATGCTTCCAGATAATTGTCTGTCTCAGGAGCAGATATGGTCACATCATACGTTCCTGCATCGGTAACACTGTCGATGGAATAGGAAAGCTGCGCTTCTTCATGATTCAGAACAGCGCCGGCGTTGACATTTTGAGCCTCGCCATTATAAGTATAAGAAAGAACCATATCGCTGACATCAATGATTGATTCCGCTTTCTGAACAGAAACGGTAATCTGCTGTTCCAGAGAAACGTTGCTGTAATCGTAATGATCGGTGTCGGCTGGCTGATAAACAACGGTATAGGATGTTGCGTCACTGTCAGAAACAGATGGAATGACATCTCCATCTTTCCATACAAAAGAACCATTTGAATCGTCAGAAGACAAAACAGACTCAGCAAGAGACTGTCCATATGTCAGTTCACTGGCAGTTGGCCAGATGATTTCCGGCGCGGCCGCTTTTTCAACTGTGATGGTGACTTTGGCGGATGCTTCCAGATAATTGTCTGTCTCAGGAGCAGATACGGTTACCTCATACGTTCCTACATCGGTAACGCTGTCAATGGAGTAGGAAAGCTGTGCTTCTTCATGATTCAAAACAGCGCCGGCATTGATATTTTGCGCCTCGCCATTATAAGTATAAGAAAGAACCATATCGCTGACATCGATGACTGCTTCTGCTTTCTGAACAGAGGCAGGGATTTGGTGCTCCAGAGAAACATTTGTATAATCAAAGTGATCCGTATCGAACGGATGATAAACGACCGTATATAAAGTGAGACCGCTGTCAGAAACAGATGGAATCACAGTGTCATCTTTCCACACGAAGAAACCGTTCGGATCATCGGAACAGAGAAACGACTCAGCAAGAGACTGTCCATATGTCAGATCGCTGGCACTTGGCCAAATGATTTCCGGCGCAGGGGCTTTTTCAATCGTGTAAGGAATCGGTTCGGTAGTAACTTCTGTGTAGTGAGCAGATGCAGGAGCAGAGAGAACAACAGAATAAGTACCGACTTCTATCGGCGCTTCTGCTAATTCGTTGCCGTCCTGATCGAACCATGTAACTGCAACCGCGCTGTCTCCATCGTAAGAATATTGTTCCTCTGAGATGGAAGCGGCAGATCCGTCATATGTCTTTTTGAGCGGATCATTTACAGAGATCGAAGCCTCTGTAAGCGCATAGAGGTCCAGATCATATCTTTGAATCGAAGAAGCAAACTGTTTTTCTTTGATCGCTTTCAGACGGAATTCAACACCTGTGATATGAGCGCCTGCTTCTAAATCGGTAAAGGAAGCAGTATCCTGCCATGGCGAGAAGTCACCGTTCTCAAATACGAGACGAAGCTCTATTCCTGTGGAATCCCAGTTATCGCAAACGGCGCTGTCTGCTTGAATAGTCCAGCTTCCGGAAAGCTGTTCCAAAACAGCAGAAGGATCAAAAGATGGACGGGATGGAATAGAGATTGGCTCACTAAAGAACACATCTCCCTGTTTATTTTTTAAGAAGCCTTTTAATTCAACCGGTTCTTGATCGGTTGAATCTTCAGCAGTAGGAAGTTCCCATTTACTTAAAGGAAGAGAAACAGAAATTCCTTTTTCAGATTGATCTTCGGTGATCGCAATACCTGTCTGGATATCTGGGAGATCCTTATATTCTTCCGGATACGTTACCGTTACGGTTTCCGCTTCATAATCAATGGTGAAATCCGGTTCGCATGGAAGGATATTCCATTTTGTTGAGACAGAAGATTGTGTCAATGTAAAATTCGGGTCACTGGATGAAAGAAAGGCTTCTGCTGTTTTGTCTATACCAAGATCCGTACAGTCCTCAGAATAAGAATAACGCTCAACGGTCACACCAGAAGGAAGCGAATCCGGCAAAATTTCTGGTTTCTGTTCAGAACCGTTATATTCAAAGTCTGTCTGTGTCCATTTGATTTGATCCAGAACAGATTTCTCATATGGAGCAGGAGAGATCGTGACACTCAGATCATCAGGAACACAAAAAGTATAGTTTTTACTGTCAGCGCCTGAGACACCGTATCCTGTCACAGTGACTGGTTTATTTTCTCCTACATTTGGGTCTTCTACCGACATCTTGACATTGGCAAAATTGAGAACAATCTGATCTCCAGATACGAGATCGTTTCGGTCAAGCGTTCCAGGAGATTCGATCTGGATGGATGTCTCTCCATTATAAGCGCGGTCCGCTGCTTTGACATCTGTTAAATGCAGTTCTTTTGGTGTGATTTTGCATCCGGAAAAAGATACGCTCTGCGGCGCTTTGTACTTATGAGCATCTTCGCCGTTTAAATGATAGGTAACGGTGATCACTTTGCCGATTCCTGCATTTTTATCAGAAAAGTGCGCGGTAGCTTCCACTTTGACATCATCTCCAGCTTTAAAGCCAGATATTTCTCCCAATTCTAAAATTTCAGCATCTGTTGTTCCGTCATACACTTTTTCCGTATCCACACTTGGTTTTTTGGCTTTCAGCTCGATAAGTTCAGCGTCAGAATGCTGAACGTTAATCTGAACGGCATCTGTTGATGACTGTGCGATGACTGGCACTGCGCTGGCGGCGGTTGTCATAACAGCTACAGAAAGACAAATACCCATTGTTTTTACTTTTTTGTTTTTCATAAAAAATAGACTCCTCCTTTTTCAAAATATAGTTTTTTACCTTCTCTGGAAAATTGTTTGAAGAGTTATTATCTTTCTTTTTTATCTTTTATCCCCAAAAATAAGAAAAATAATAAGAATTCTTCTATTTTATTTTACTACAGATAAAGAGGAAAGAAAATGGGGAATTATTAACTTTAATTATAAAAAAAATATAAAAAATCAAGAGAATATGAGGAATAAAAGTAAAAAAAGAGAAGAAAAGAAGATAGATGCTGTATTTTTGTGAGAAGGTGAGAATGAAAAAAGAAAAATAGAGGGCATATATAGAACCTGAGTGAAAAGAATTGAAGCGCTATAAAGTGTATGATATAATAACAAAAGAAAATGAGGAAAGCGAAAGGGTCAAAATATGATATATAAAAGAGAGCAGATTAAAGAGCTGAACGATTATTTTGTAAACCTTTCTGAGAGGAAAGGAAGGGGTGTCTATTTCTATCGCATTTGCGGCAGCAATGCAGAAATTTTACAGTTTATCGAACAGTATTTCGATACAGCAAGGCGATTTGGCGTTGTGATTCAGGGGAAAATTCCAAATCCAGATGAACAGCAGCTTTCTTATTATACAGAAATGATGGGAAATACATTTATACAGGAAATTTCATTCTTGAAAGAGGCCTTAAAGAAATGGCTGCCGAGATTGAATCCATCTCAGAGAGAAAATGTCGCCTCATCGATTCTGAATACTTTGGAGAAAATGAAAAAAGAAGGAAAAAGTCAGGATATGATACGGAATGCTTATATTAAATTCATGTGCTGGCTATATTATAAATTTGAAAGGATTCTTCATCTGCTTGGTCAGGAGACATTGCCTAAAATTTTATATGAAGGGACACTTAGTCGATATGAACTAGATCTGTTTTGTATTTTAGCAGATGCAGGATGTGATATTGTATGTCTGGAATATGAGGGAGATGCCGGATATCAAAGGATTGATCCGCAGAGCAAATGCTCCATGCTTTATCAGAAAAATGGAACGGAGTCCTTTCCAAAAGGATTTTCACTTTCTGTTTTAATGAAACAAAAGCAACAGAAAGATCGACTGGCGGTTGTCTATGACAGACGCAAGATTTTAAATCCTGTGACGAATGTGTGGATGGGAAAAAATCAGAATCTCTTTGAGGAGTCTTTGAAAGCGCCGCAGGAGAGAGGAAACAATCCGCAGTCGTTTTATAATTTGTTTGTACAGATCGTTGGCGTTCCAGATAAATTAACGTATTCGCAGGAATTATTTCACTGGAAAATGGAGCTTGAGACGAGAAAAAGAAATTTTTTTGTATTTTCAGAAATTTTTTCTCCAGAAAATGAGGAGATTCGCATGGTAGGTGCGAAGAACTATACAGACTTGGAACAAATGATTCTGGATTTGGCATTGCGTCTGAAATCAACAGGCCATGAAAATCTGGATCATCAAGTGAGAAATGCTTTTGTCAAACAGATGACGGAAAAAGATCCAGAGTCTGATGGAAACCTTCACAGAAAAAAGAATGAGGCAGTTTATCTGATTTGTTGGTTTAACCGTTACGCAGGTCAGATTTTCAAAGGATATCAGTCTGGACAGGTTGGAACGGTCGTCTATTTTGGATGGTGTAAAAATAACTATGAGGCAATCTTTTTGAAAATGCTTTCCAGAATGCCGCTGGATGTCATTATCCTTTCACCGAATGCGGAGAGGGAAAGCTATTTAAAAGATCAGCGTCTTGTTGAAAAAAGATATCCAAATTCACTGGCGCTTGACACATTTCCTGAAACGCCTGGGCAGATGAGTACCGGAACAGTGGCATATCATGCGGAACAGGAATTAAATGAAATGATGTATCAAGATACGGGAATGTATCGCAATCGTCAATATACGAAAGCAGAAGCAACGATACTTCAGACGATGTATGAGGAAGTGGAACAGCTTTGGAATCAGGAATTAAAATATCGTCCTGGTTTTGATACTATTCAAGATAAGGTAGTGTTACCTGTTCTTGCGGCAAAGATCTGCGGAGTAAAAAACAGAGACGATGAGGCATATTGGAAGATGATCCGAAAGATGTGTACGGAGGAGACTTTGGTGCTCACACATCCGGACTGGTTTCAAAAAGGGGATTCTTTTATGGGAGAAACTCCGAGGATGATCACAAATGGCAGAATAGATAAGAGAAAAGTCAAGGAGTCAAAGCTGTACAAATATGGAATCCTGAGAGAAGATGTGCAGGATTATATTCTGGACAAGACGCAGCAGCTCATCAGCAAAAAGATCATAAAAGGAACATTTGAACGCGGAATGGAATATCGGATTTTGGCAGTTGCCCTTGATCTGAACAAAGAGGTTGTCAGAATGATTCAACAGTTTGATTTTACAAAAAAGAATCCGAAACTTCTTGTGATTGCGGTCAATGAAAAAGTATTTTTGCCAGAAGACGCTATCGGGATGGCATTGCTTTCGATGATGGGATTTGATGTGGCGATGTTTGTTCCAACAGGATATCAGGTATTTGAACAAAATTTTAATGAAGTATTTTGGAAGGAACATCAGATAGGAGATTATCTGTATGATTTACATATTCCGGTATTGAAATCGGAGGAAAGCGGATTTTCCCAACTGGGGGGATTCTTCAATCGAATATTTAAGAAAGGGTGAGGAAGTTATGGGACTTAATTTTAGCAATCCTTCTGTACAGCCTGCGCCAGAGCCACAGGTACAGACAGCGGTGGAGATGGAAATTGTGCCATTTAATATTCAGGCAGACAAACAGCAGCTGACAGAAAAGATGGTAAATTCTGAGGAAGTAGATAAAATCGTAAGTACGCTGTCTGTCTATGAATTGGAAACCATCGTTAGTTTTGGAAGTGAAGTAGCAGAAAATATTTCAAAATGTTCGGACGGGATCTTAAACAGTATCAATATGAGCCAACTTGACAATTCCAGTGAAATGTTGAATACCCTGGCAAAAATCATGGAAAAATTTGATATTGACGAGCTGAAAGAAAAACCGGGACTGTTTGGAAAAATGTTTGGAAATCTTAGAAAACAGGTAGACAAGATTTTGGATAAATACCATACGATGGGGCAGGAAGTGGATAAAATCTACGTTCAGCTTAAAAAGTATGAAGAAGAAATCAAACAGTCAAATCAGAAACTGGAAAAGATGTTTGAGACGAATGTGGAATATTTTCATGAATTGGAGAAATATATTCTTGCTGGAGAGCAGGGAATCGGAGAAATCCAAGCGTATTACGATCAAAGACGACAGGAATTTGAAACAAGCGGTGATGCTTCCATTCAGTTTGAGTTAAGCTCTCTGGAGCAGGCAAGAGTAATGTTAGAACAGAGAGTGCAGGATTTGCGAATTGCAGAAAATGTGGCGATGCAGTCGATTCCGATGATCAAGACGATGGAATTTAGCAATATGAATCTGGTTCGGAAAATTAATTCTGCATTTATTATCACACTGCCAGTATTCAAACAGGCGCTGACGCAGGCAATCTTATTGAAACGTCAGAAAATACAGGCAGATGCGATGGCGGCGCTTGATGCAAAGACAAATGAGATGCTTTTGAAAAATGCTCAGAACACGGTTGCACAGTCAAAACTGACCGCACAGCTTGCATCTGGAAGCTCCATCAAAATGGAAACTCTGGAATCAACGTGGCATACTATCGTAAGTGGAATTGAGGAGACGAAGTCCATTCAGGAAAATGCCAAAAAGAAGAGAGAAGAAGATAAAGTTCGCTTAAATGCCATCAAGGATGAATACAAAGCAATTATTATGAAATCTTCTGTAAAATAAATCATTATTTTTCAAAAAAGGCAGGAATGCCGAACAGCAGAATAAAAGAAAAAAGGAGGAAATGTGTATGCCTATTAATCTTCAAAAAGGACAAAAAGTAAGTTTATCAAAAGGAAATCCAGGATTAAAGAAATTGATGGTTGGACTTGGATGGGATACGAATCAGTACGATGGCGGATACGATTTTGACTTGGATGCGGCTGCATTTTTGCTGGGCAGCGATGGAAAGTGTCCTACTCCGGAAGAATTTATTTTTTATGGAAATCTGAAACATTCCAGTGAATCGGTTGAGCATGTCGGAGACAACAGAACAGGCGAGGGAGAGGGCGATGATGAAGTGATTTTGATAGACCTCTCTAAAATACCTGAAAATATACAGAGAATTGCATTTACTGTTACCATCTATGAAGCAGAAGAGCGCAGACAAAATTTCGGTCAGGTGAGCAATTCCTATATCCGTGTGGTGGATGATGTGACAGGAACAGAATTGATCCGGTATGATTTAGGGGAAGATTTCTCGATAGAGACAGCGATTGTTGTCGGAGAAATCTATAAACATAACGGCGAATGGAAGTTTAACGCAATCGGAAGCGGATATCAGGGTGGCCTTGCAGCTCTTTGCGCAAGCTATGGAATTGATGCAGAGTAAAAAAGACAACATAGATATATGATATTTTATATATAAATTTCTTTACTAAAAAAAGGAGGAATCAATATGCCAGTTTGTTTATCAAAAGGACAAAAAGTCAATCTTACAAAGGACAATCCAGGACTTCAGAAAGTAATTGTAGGACTTGGATGGGATTTAAACCGTTATGATACGGGTGGAGATTTTGACCTGGATGCAGCGGTATTTATGCTGACTGACAGTGGTAAGGTATCAAGACAGGAGGATTTTGTATTTTATGGAAATCCGAAAGATCCAAGCGGAGCTGTTCAGCATATGGGAGACAACCGCACAGGAGCAGGAGAAGGAGAAGATGAACAGATTCTGATTGATCTTTCAAAAGTTCCAGACAATATCACAAAGATTGCAATTACCGTTACGATCTATGATGCTGAGGGACGCAGACAGAATTTCGGACAGGTGAATAACTCCTTTATCCGTCTTTACAATGAACAGAATAATCAGGAACTTTTGCGTTATGATCTGGAAGAAGACTTTTCGATTGAGACAGCCGCAGTGTTTGGCGAGTTATACAAACATAACGGCGAATGGAAGTTTAATGCAATCGGAAGCGGATACCAGGGCGGTCTTGCAGCTCTTTGCGCAGGATATGGCGTAGAGACAGAATAGGAGGCATATATGGCAATAAGTTTGAAAAAGGGTCAAAAAATCAGCCTGACAAAAGAAAATGCAGGTCTTGATAAAGTGATCATAGGGCTTGGCTGGGATGCGGCAGAAAAAGAACAAAAAGGCGGATTTATGTCTATGTTCAAGACAAAACCGGCAAATATCGACTGTGATGCTTCTGTTTTGATGCTGAGAGATGGAAAATTAGTGAAAAATGAAGACATCGTTTATTTTGGACGATTAAAACATGCTTCTGGATCTGTTCAGCATATGGGAGATAACCTCACCGGTGAAGGAATGGGCGATGATGAGCAGATTGTTGTAGAATTAAGCCGTGTTCCTCAAGACTACGACAGAATCATTGTTGTGGCTAATATTTATCAGGCAAAACAGCGTAAGCAGGATTTTGGAATGATCAAAAATGCGTATATTCGTATTATGGATGGAAAGACAAATAAAGAGTTGTGCATCTACAATCTGTCAGATAATTATGATGATATGAGCGCAATGATTTTTGGAGAACTTTACCGTCGAGACAACGAGTGGAAATTTAATGCGATTGGTCAGGGAACACAGGATGAAAGTCTGAGCGATCTGGCAAAACGATATCTGTAAAAATCAGATATGGTTAAAATGCTCAGGAGCGGGCAAAATGAAAAAAAGAAAGCAAGCGCTTGAAGCGATAAAAGAGTGCTTTGAAATGGTCAACTACCCATAACCTCTAGGTCATGGGTAGTTGAAATGTGTGACGCTCTTGAAGTAAAAGAAAATGGAGAACAATAAAATGAGTAAAAAATATCAAGGACTGACAGATCAGCAGGTAGAAGAGAGCAGAAAAAAATATGGCTCGAATCAGATTAAAGAAGCAGAACCGGAAACTTTCTGGCAGCAGTTTATGGATGGATTTAAAGATCCAATGATTCGTGTTCTTTGTATTATTGCAGCTATCATGTTTGTCATGTTTTTGGCAGGACAGAGCGAATGGTATGAACCAGTGGGAACGGTTATCGCGATTCTTCTGGTAAACTTTGTATCTGCGAAGACAGGAGTTTCTAATGATAACGCATATCGAAAGCTGAAAGCATCACAGAAAAAGGATACGGCAAAAGTAATACGAAACGGGGATTTGACTGTAATTGAGGCAGATGACATTGTGGTAGGCGATGTTGTCGTATTGCAGTCAGGAGATAAAGTTTTAGCAGATGGTATTTTGGTGGATGGCGAACTTTCTGTAGATAACAGCGCCTTAAACGGTGAAGCAGAAGAGTGTAAAAAAACACCAGCTCCAGAAGGATTTACAATTCCAGAAAATATTACAGGCGATACCTTTGTAGATGAACATAGCTTATTCCGCGGCGCGACCGTACTGGATCGAAAAGGAAGTATGGTTGTACAGAAAGTCGGAGAGGCAACCATGATGGGAAAAATGGCGAAAGATATGGCAAACAAAGAGCCAGATTCCCCTCTGAAAGTAAAATTAAATAAACTGGCAAATCAGATTTCTGTATTTGGATATATTGGAGCGATTGTGATTGCGATTGCATATTTTGCTCATTATATTATCTTAGCAGGAAGCATCAGCGCATACTTTGCAATGGGATGGGTAGAGGTACTCAAAGGCGTTATGAGCGCGGTATCTGTTGCAATCACAATTATCGTATGTGCCGTTCCGGAAGGACTTCCTCTTGTTATCGCGCTTGTATTGATGCAAAATACAGGAAAGCTATACAAAGCAAATGTTTTAGTGCGAAAATCAATCGGTATTGAGACAGCAGGATCTTTAAATATTTTATTCAGTGATAAGACAGGAACAATCACAAAAGGACAGCTGGAAGTTGTAGAGTTTATGGATGGAAACGGAGATGTTTTAGACGTAAAAAATACGACAACAGCTTTAGATATCAAAAACAGTCTGGAACTGTCAATCGGAAAAAATACAGGTTCTATGTTTGACAACCGTCATCAGGTAGTCGGTGGAAATATGACCGATCAGGCTCTGCTGAAGTTTTTAGGAGAAGATACCTTTAAAGCTCTTGCAGAGAAAGAAGAGTATAATGTTACAGAACAGCAGGAATTTAACAGCGCAAATAAATTCAGTCAGGCTTATATCGGCTCTCTTGGAAAGACTTTCTACAAAGGAGCTCCTGAAAGAATTTTAGGAAAAGCAACGCTTTATCTGAATCAGGAAGGAAAAGAAGTTCCGCTTGATATGGATAAAATAAATGAGAAAATTGATAATCTGGCAAACCGTGCAATGCGTGTACTTGCATTTGGATACAGTAAAAAACGCATGGAAGAAAATATCGTTCAGGATGATATTGTTCTGATCGGTCTTGTTGGAATCCGTGATGATGTTCGTCCGGAAGCAAAAGAGGCAATCGAGGAAGTACAGGCAGCCGGTATTCAGGTTGTCATGATTACAGGTGACAGAAAAGAAACAGCTGTTGCGATTGCAAAAGAAGCAGGTTTATTTAAAGGCGGAAATGACATTGCAATTACTTCGGCTGAGTTAAATGCAATGAGCGATGAAGAAGTAAAACAGAAAATCAAAGATATCCGCGTTATTTCAAGAGCGTTGCCGACAGATAAGAGCCGTATGGTTCGCCTTTGTCAGGAATTAAATCTTGTAGTCGGAATGACAGGAGACGGTGTCAACGACAGTCCGGCTTTGAAACAGGCAGACGTTGGATTTGCAATGGGAAGTGGAACAGAAGTTGCAAAAGAAGCAGGAAAACTTGTTATTCTGGATGACAACTTTAACTCCATTAAGAACGCTATCTGGTATGGACGTACATTGTACATTAATATTTTGAAATTCTGTAAGATGCAGCTCGTAATCAATGTGGCAGCCGTTTTAATTTCAGCGATTGCCCCATTTATTGGAATTGAAGCGCCTTTAAAAGTAACACATCTGTTATGGATTAACTTGTGTATGGACAGTCTTGCATCAATTATGTTTGCAGGAGAACCAGCGCTTCAGAAATATATGCGTGATAAGCCGAGAAAACGAGACGAATCCATTATCAGCAAAGGAATGGCAAATCAGATTCTTGTTATGGGCGGATGGCTGACAATCATGAGTATTCTCTGGTTTAAACTTCCAATTTTCCGTACATTCTTTGCGGATGAAGGACAGTTCTACACAGGATATTTCTGTATGTTTGTATTCAGTTTCATGGTTAATGCGTTTAACGTAAGAACAGATGGATTAAATATCTTTGCTCATCTGAAAGAAAATCCGATGTTTGCTAAGATATGGTTAGTTATTATTGCCGTTCAGGTAGTAATGGTTTCTATCGGAGGAATCATTGGAGATATCTTTAGCTGTAAACGTTTTGGATTAAAAGGTTGGGCTATTGTAATTCTTGCGGCTCTGACGATGTATCCAGTCGATCTGCTGAGAAAGCTGATTTTTGGAACACATAAAAAAGAAGCAGCGAAGGAAGCAATGTAAGAAAAAAATAAAAAACTTCTCTCTGAAACAGAAATGTTTCAGGGGGAAGCTTTTTTTTGAAAAAACGGGAGGACAAAAAAGAAGAAATGATGACAAAAAAGGACTTTTTTTGTTTGAAATCAAAAAATATATGTGCAATATAGATAAAATAAAACAGAGCAATTTATATAAATTATGCAAAATAGTTAGAATAAAAAGAAAAAGCTTGTCATATAGATAAATAAGTGCTAAAATAAAAACAGATATTGGGGATGTGAAAAAACTCGATTGAGTTTTTTCACATCCCTCTTTTTGCTTTTGT
>CBCTVZ010000022.1:0-27684 GCA_965150505.1 uncultured Robinsoniella sp.
ATAGTTCCGATGTCTCGAAAAAACATTTTACCCCAACCCTTGACAAAGAACCAAATTTTATAACTAGATTGTAAACTTTATATAGATAATATCATAATATTTAAAAGAGCTACATAAAAAACTCCCCAGAACCGACGTCCTGAGGAGTTGTAAAATCTTTTTGAAATTGTATGTTCCAAAAACGTATGATTAACGTTTGGAGAACTGTGGAGCACGACGAGCTGCTTTGAGACCGTATTTCTTTCTTTCTTTCATTCTTGGATCTCTTGTCAGGTATCCTGCTTTTTTCAGTGCTGGTCTATAATCATTATCTACCTGCAGTAATGCTCTTGCGATACCATGTCTGATAGCTCCGGCCTGTCCAGTAAATCCGCCACCGTGTACGTTTACTAAAACGTCAAATTTATCTGTTGTCTCAGTAGCTGCTAATGGCTGACGAACAACAACTTTTAATGTTTCCAGTCCAAAATAATTATCAATATCTCTCTTATTGATTGTAATTTTTCCTGTTCCTGGTACTAAATATACTCTTGCGATAGATTTTTTTCTTCTTCCTGTTCCGTAGAATTTTGAATTAGCCAATGTTCTTTACCTCCTTACTTAAAATGTCAGTACTTCTGGTTTCTGAGCTGCGTGATCATGCTCTGCTCCAGCGTAAACATGAAGTTTTTTGCCCATAGCTCTTCCTAAAGGTCCCTTTGGAAGCATGCCCTGAACAGCCAGTTCGATTACTTTTTCAGGTTTTTTTGCCATCATCTCTCTTAATGTAGTTTCTTTCATTCCTCCTACATAATCAGAGTGTCTGTAGTAAACTTTCTGATCTAATTTCTTTCCTGTAACAGTAATTTTATCAGCGTTTACAACGATTACATAATCTCCTGTATCAATGTGTGGTGTAAAGATCGGCTTATTTTTTCCTCTCAAAACTTTAGCTACTTCAGATGCTAAACGACCTAATGTATATCCTGTAGCGTCAACTACGTACCATTTTCTTTCAATTGTTGCTGGACTAGCCATAAAACTCTTCATTGGTTTACCTCCTTGAATATTTAAACTGGTTATATGATAAAATGCTCCGCCGGGGCTTTGGCCAAAACATTTCTCTCCATTTCATGCCTTTCCATTATATTATACAAGAGAAATCATGTCAATATCTTATTTTTATTTTTACTCAAAAATCAAGGCTTTCTGCTGTTTTTCATCTGGATATTCTATGGAAATCAAGGTCAATCCCTCAGGTCTTGCCGTCGGTCCTGCTGCGCTTCGATCTTTTGCTTCTAAAATCTTTTCCATATCCTCTGGCAAAATAATACCCTGACCTGCCTGCATCAAAGTGCCTGCTATGATGCGAACCATGTTATATAAAAATCCATTTCCTCTAATTCGGATTCGAATTAAATGATCTTCTTTTGTAATATCAATACTATAAATCGTTCTGACCGTATCTGGCACTTCTTCTTTCCATGTACTCAAACTCTTAAAATCATGCGTTCCTACTAAATAAGAAGCAGCTTTTTTCATCGCTTCCACATCTAATTTATAATAAGTAAAATAAGAATACAATCTCTTTGTTGGATCTGGAAATCTTCTATTATAAATACAATACTCATACGTCTTAACAGTATGACATTTTCTCGGATGAAAATCAGCTGCCACTTCTGCTGAATCAATAATCCGAATATCCGCCGGCAATCTCGTATTCATCGCATATGAAATTTTCTCTGCTGGCATTCTGGCATTTGTGTCAAACACAGCCACATTTCCAAGTGCGTGAACGCCAGAATCTGTTCTGCTTGCTCCAATCACTTTAATTGGTTCTTGCAGCAGTTCAGATAAATGGCGATTCAACATTTCTTCTACGGTCACTCCATTTGGCTGAATCTGCCATCCGCAGTAATTTGTTCCATCATAGGATACGATCAACTTCACACGTTTCATCTTTTGCTTTTCTCCATTTTTCTCTTTTTACTTTTTCTAATTACTTTTTCTAATTACTTTTTCTAATATGTTGTCTTTTTTTTACGCCCTATTGTCTAAAGCCAATGAGCTTTCTTCTTTCAGATTTTATTTTTTAAAAAACAGCCCGCCTCACATTTTAAAATCCTGTAAGTCGGACTGTTTCCTATTATCTATAATCCATAATCTATCATTTATGTGAACTACCCATCACCTAAAGATCATGGGTTTTCTGGCTAACAAATTATAAATCTTGTCACACAAATCATTGCCACAATATACAGAGCAATGACACCGTATGCAATTTTATCTCTGTTTTTATAAATCAAAGGTTTCATTTTCGTTCTTCCGTCACCGCCTCGATATCCTCTTGCTTCCATCGCCATCGCTAAATCATTTGAACGACGAAATGCGGAGATAAACAGCGGTACTAAAAGCGGCACAAGATTTTTTGCTTTTTTGATTAATCCACCGCTTTCAAAATCAGCGCCTCTTGCCATCTGTGCTTTCATAATTTTATCGGTCTCTTCCAGCAAAATCGGAATAAAGCGCAGAGCAATCGACATAATCATCGAAATCTCATGAACAGGAACCTTTATTTTTTTCAAAGGATTTAATCCCTTTTCCAAACCATCTGTCAGATGATTCGGTGTCGTTGTCAGTGTCAGGACAGACGATCCAATAATCAAATACATCAGGCGGAAAATCATCAAGACAGCCGTCACGACTCCCTCTTTCGTAATTCTCAGCTTCCAGATTTGAATTAACGTTTCTCCCGGTGTCAAAAACAAGTTAAAAATCACAGTGATCAAAAGCAAAACGACAATCGCCTTCAAGCCCCTGATCATAAACTTAAATGGTACTTTTGAAATCTTAATCACTGCTGCCAGCGCTAAAGTTGCCAGTACATATCCGACCCATGAGCGAAATACAAATAATGATATAATATAAACAATGGTTCCCACTAATTTTACTCTTGGATCTAATTTATGAATGACGGAATCCGTCGGATAATATTGACCTATTGTAATATCTCTTATCATACTCTCTCTACTTTCCCAATGACCTTAAAATTGCATCTTTTGCTTCCTCCACCGTCGTCACGTCCGTATCAATTTCCCAGCCTTTTTCTTCCAGTTCTTTTACTACATACGTCACTTTTGGTGCGGCAAGTCCGATCTGTTCCAACTCTTTACAGTGTCGAAACACCTCTTTTGGAGCTCCGTCTAACATAACGCTCCCTTTATTCATCACAATAATACGATCTACATAATTTGCGACATCTTCCATACTATGAGAGACTAAAATCACAGTAATTTTTCTCTCTCTATGTAATTTTGCCACTTGATCTAAAATCTCATCTCTACCCTTTGGGTCTAATCCTGCTGTCGGCTCATCCAACACCAATACTTCTGGGTGCATCGCAAGAATCCCTGCAATCGCCACACGTCTTTTTTGACCTCCTGACAGCTCAAACGGAGATTTTTGATAATATTCTTTTGCCAGTCCTACCTGCTCTAATGCTTCCGTTGCTCTTTGCTTTACTTCTTCCTCAGACAGTCCTTCATTTTTAGGGCCAAAGCAGACATCTTCAAACACAGTTGCCTCAAATAGCTGATACTCTGGATATTGAAATACAAGACCTACTTTTTCCCGCAGTTTTCTCATTTCAAAATTTTCATCATAGATACACTGATCGTTATAAAAAATTTTTCCTGACGTTCCTTTCAAAAGTCCGTTCAAATGCTGGATCAAGGTTGATTTTCCAGAACCAGTATGGCCAATAATACCGATAAACTGTCCATCTGGAATCAGCAGCTCAATCTGATTCAATGCTTTTTTTTCAAATGCGTCTCCTTCACTGTACACATAAGACAAATCTTCTATTTTAATTGCCATGATGCGCTCCTTTCTGATTTCGGATTTTTTCCAATTCCTCTATCAACTCCTCCTTCGTCAGAACACAATCCGGCAAAGGCAAGCCTGCCATCCGAAGCTCATATGATAGCAACGTCACTTGAGGCACATCAAGACGGTACTTTTTCAGCTGTTCTACCTCTGCAAATACCTCTCTTGGTGTTCCCTGCATTACAATCTTTCCTTTATCCATCACAAATACTTTATCTGCATCGATTACTTCTTCCATATAATGTGTGATCAAGATTACCGTCACACCTTCTTTTTTATTTAATTCGTGTACCGTACGAATCACTTCTTTTCGGCCATTTGGATCTAACATTGCAGTTGGCTCGTCCAAAACAATACATTTCGGTCGCATCGCCACAACTCCTGCGATTGCCACTCTTTGTTTCTGTCCTCCCGACAATTTATTCGGTGAATTTTTTCGATATTCCCACATACCAACTGATTTTAGACTCTGCTCTACACGTTCCCAGATTTCCTGTGTCGGAACTCCCATATTTTCTGGGCCAAACCCGACATCTTCCTCCACAACCGTTCCTATAATCTGGTTGTCTGGATTTTGGAAAACCATCCCTGCTGTCTGTCGGATCGGCCAGATATTCTCTTCTTTTTTTGTATCTTTTCCGTCCACATACAAGGTTCCTTCTGTCGGAGTCAAAATGGCATTCATCTGTTTTGCAAGCGTCGATTTTCCTGATCCATTATGACCTAAAATCGCAATAAACTGTCCAGGCATTACATCCAGATCTACCCCGTCAATCGCACGCACAACGGATTCTACGCTTCCTTCTTCGCTGTATTTGGCATATTCAAATACTAGCTTTGCCGCTTCAATTATTCCCATTTCTGTCACCTCATCCTTTTAGATTTTCTTCTATTTTTCGAGTGCAACGAAGGTTTGCAGTTCTCGTCCATTATACACATTTCCTTTTTTCTTCGCAAGTGCCAATCCTTCCTACTTTTTTATGTACAGTCTTAAATTTTTTATAGTCTTTTAAAAAATAAACAAATTTTTCCTTTCTTTTTTATTTGAAATCCTAATTTTTCTGCCAGTGCAATCGAGGCTCTATTTTCTTCCTCTGTTTTTAGATAAATCGTATCTTCCCCAATCTCTTTTTGGGCATATTCCAAGATTGCGCTGCTCACCTCAAAAGCATATCCTTTTCTCTGCCATTGTTTTCCGATCACATATCCAATTTCTAAAACAGGCTCTCCTTCCCATTCTCCTGGTTCTATCCCAGCTCTTCCTATCACTTTTTCGCTCTTTTTCTCAATCACCGTCCACATCCCATATCCATAAAATCCATATACGTTCTGAAAATAAGAGGTCAAAATTTCTTTTTCTTCTTCCATTTCTCTTGGAAGACGTTCCAAATATCGATCATTTCCATCTCCATAGATCTGATAAAAGGATTCTGCATCTTCTGGGATGGTTTCTCGCACTTTCAGACGTTTCGTCTCTAAAATCAAAGTTGGAATCTGATAATAATGACAGAAGACCCATTGGCAAAGTTCGTCATCAATGCTCTCCTCCTCTTCCACTACACATTCTGCTCCATAAATTCGATTTTTCAAAGTTTCCAGACAGATACACGGATATCCCATCTCTTTGACCATTTTTAGTTCTGTTTCGCTGTCCGTGATACATAGCAGTTTTTTCTGTCCCTTTTCCAACTTGTATGAGGTATACCATAAGATACCATGTCCTGTATCCCGTAAAGCTGTGATCCAATTTTCTCCTTCTCTTTTTCTCCATTTTTTCTCCAGATTTTTTCCGATCCAAAGATCCATGCACTTGTCTCCTTTTTCACTTTTTTCTCATTGTATTCATTTTTTTCTTTTCAGACAAGTCTGTTTTTCTCTGTATCAAAAAATCTTCGATCAAAAGTATTTCTCTTTCGACCGAAGATTTTCGTTTCACTCTCTATTATTTATAATCTTCAAAAATAAATCTTTACATTTCCTCTTACTTCATTTTCCTTATTTACTAACTCCCAAATCCACAAAATATTCCTTTCCTTCCATATACTCTGCCGGTATTCTCAAATACGTCTGATCCATCTGATCTTTGTCTACCAAAAACAGCATGGTAAAATGCAATTCCTCATTTGCTTTGATATTTCTCCACAAGGACTGCTTCTGACCGACAACCCCTTCAAAATTCTGCCGTGCGTCAAAATAAATCTGAAATTCATTTAGAATATAGTCTGCTACATGGGCATATGTCGTTATCGGCATCTTATACTCTTCGCCCACTTTTTTCAATGACTGCGTTCTAAAATAAAATGGACTGTACAGATCTTTCTCCGAAATATTTTTTGCACGCATCTTTACTTCCAAAAAGAATTGTTCGGCCTGCTCCTCCTCAGAAGAATCCGGATTCTCTTCCCCATGAATCGGCTGTCTCCAATAAGGCTTCACCGTTCCGTCTTCATTTAGATATGGAAAGACATTTTCTTCATAATCTGTGAAAAATCTTGTATCATATTCTTTGCAAGAAGCGACATATTTTGCAGATTCTACGGTAAATGCAATCTCCCCTTCTTCTATCTGCGCATAAAAGGTCTCATTCAGATTCATCATTCTTTCTTTTGGAATCAGATCTCCTTCGCTCAATTCTTCCTCTTCCACTTCTTTTCCTAAATCTACATTATAGGCAATCAACTGAATACCATCTTTCATATTTATTTGCTCCAGATGACTCCATGTTTTTTCCTGCTCCCCTGTATTCGTTACTTTCAGCCCCTCTGCAATCTTTTTTGCCTCATCGGTTGAAATATCGTCTGTTGTAAACAAGGTAATTACATAGCCTTCTTCCATATTAAACAGGAACATTGGATTGTAATATGATCCATGACTTGGTTTTTTTGTGAAAATATAAGCATCTGCGCCATTGATTGTCGTCTCTTCTATGCTTTCAACATTCCAGATCTTTGTGACTCCTTCGTTTTTGGAGGTCCATACAGCCGTATTTTCTACATATGGTGTAATTCCGCTTTCTATTCCTGGTTTTGGTCCGTCTTTATGATATTTTCCATCTCTTTCTTCATATCCTTCCGGCAGATACGTCACTTCCAGATCAAAAATATCATAACATGGCTCATATCCTTCCAGATTAAATACGCCTATTACCTCGTTATCGTCTTTTGTAAAAGAAAAAAACTGATTTGATGCTACCGTTCCAATCGCCATTCCCATCGTCAATACTGCCGCTGCGATCACAATAGGAATTCTTCTTTTCTTTCGATGTTTTAAAGAAAAATCTATTTTTTCGGACTTCTTTGCCATACTTTCTTCCCTCACTTTTTGATATGCTTTCTGAATTTTTTCTTCCACCTGTTCGGAAAGTACAATATCAGAACGCAGTCCTTTTTTTACCTCTTTTTCGTTCATCCGTTTTACCTCCCAGCATACATAATTTTCATGTCTAATTGCTCCGCATACCGCTTTCTTCCTCGCTGCAGCCTTGCCTTTACCGTCACTTCTTTCATGTCAAGTATTTTTGCAATCTCTTTAATAGAAAATCCTTCTACATAATACAAAACCAAAACCACCTGATACTTTTCTCCTACTTTTTTTAATGTCTCTAAAAATTCCACATTTTGCGTTTCTTTGTCCTCCGTCGGAATTTCTATATATTCATCCATCGGACAGTTTCGTTTTCTCTGCTTTAGCATATCATTGCATGTATTAATTAAAATCCGAATCATCCACGTTTTAAAATACTTCGGTTGTTTCAAATCCTGAATTTTTTCAAAGCAGGTCAAAATCGTATCTGCCACTGCATCTGCAGCGTCTTCTTCGTTGTGCAGATATGCTTTTGCAACTTTGTACATATTGACTTTGCATAACTCTATCAGTTGAATGAATGCTTCTGCATCGTTTTCTTGGGCCCTCTTTACTAATTTTATCAAAACAATCCCTCCTTTCCAGATCCATGAATCTTTCTCTTTTCTATGAATTAGACGGTGTGATACAGTAAAAAGATACAACAAAATATTTTCTTTGATCTCTTCCTTATTCTTCATTATAACTGAAAAAAAATAGTTCTCCCAACTCTTGACAAAAATCCTATTTTTAAGCATAAAAACAGAGCCGCTGCTCCATAGATGATTACTCATCTATGTTGCAACGGCCCCGTTTATCTGATTCTACTATTTTATAATTAATTCTGACCTTCTGTTCCTTTGTACTCTGTTCCGTAGTATGCTGCCAGATAAATTTCTTTCATCTCAGACATCAGTGGATATCTTGGATTTGCGCCTGTACACTGGTCATCGAATGCTTTCTCTACCATCTCATCGAGTGTATCCAGGAAGTATTTTTCATCAATGCCGTAATCTTTGATACATTTTTTGATTCCGATTCTTGCGATCAGATCATCTAATGCTTTGATTAACAGTTCAAATGTCTCTCTGTCATCCTTTCCACAGATTCCTGCAAAACGTGCAGCTTCAGCATATCTTGCCAGAGCGTGTGGATACTGGTACTGGGAGAATGTTCCCATCTTTGTTGGAACTTCTGCTGCATTGTAACGCATTACTTTTGTCAGAAGCAGAGCATTTGCCACACCATGAGGCAGGTGATGGAATGCGCCTAATTTATGAGCCATGGAGTGATTCAGTCCTAAGAAAGCATTTGCGAATGCCATACCAGCCATGCAGGCAGCATTTGCCATTTTTTCACGGGCAATCGGATCATTTGCTCCATTTTCATAAGCAGATGGCAGATAATCAAATACTGCTTTGATTGCTTTTAATGCAAATCCATCTGTATATTCTGTTGCCATAATGGAAACGTATGCTTCCAGTGCATGTGTCATAACATCGATACCAGATGCGCTTGTCAGTCCTTTTGGCTGATTCATCATATTGTCAGCGTCTACGATTGCCATATTTGGAAGCAGTTCGTAGTCAGCAAGCGGATATTTTGTTCCTGTTGTCTCATCTGTGATGATTGCAAACGGTGTTACTTCAGAACCTGTTCCAGAAGATGTTGGAATTGCTACGAAGTAAGCTTTTTCTCCCATTTTCGGGAATGTGTATACTCTCTTGCGAATATCCATGAAATCCATCGCCATCTGCATAAAGTCAGCTTCTGGATGTTCATACAGAACCCACATAATCTTTGCGGCATCCATAGCAGATCCACCGCCCAGTGCGATGATTACATCAGGTTCAAACGCTCTCATTGCCTCTGCGCCTGCTTTTGCACATCCCAATGTTGGGTCTGGAGCTACTTCATAGAAGCATGTATGCTGGATACCCATGCTGTCCAGTTTATCATCAATCGCTTTTGTATAGCCGTTTTTGTATAAGAAGGTATCTGTAACGATGAATGCTTTTTTCTTGTGCATGATCGTTCCCAGTTCATCTAATGCTACTGGCATACAGCCTTTCTTAAAGTAAACTTTTTCCGGAGCTCTAAACCACAGCATATTCTCTCTCCTTTCAGCTACCGTCTTAATATTTAACAGATGTTTTACTCCAACGTTTTCAGAAATGGAGTTTCCGCCCCAGGAACCGCATCCCAGTGTCAGTGACGGTGCCAGCTTAAAGTTGTATAAGTCACCGATTCCTCCGTGGGAAGAAGGTGTATTGATCAGAACACGGCAAGTCTTCATTGCTGCTGCGTGTTTTGCAATTTTCTCTGTCTGTGCTGGATGAATATATAAAGAAGAAGTATGGCCGTATCCGCCGTCTGCAACGAGTCTTTCTGCTTTTGCGATTGCCTCGTCAAAATCTGCTGCCTTGTACATAGCAAGAACTGGAGACAGTTTTTCATGGGCAAACTCTTCAGAGATATCTACAGATTCTACTTCACCAATCAGGATTTTTGTAGATTTTGGAACGTCTACGCCAGCTAATGCTGCGATTGTGTGAGCGGACTGTCCTACAATTTTTGCATTTAATGCGCCGTTGATGATGATGGTCTTACGAACTTTTTCCAGTTCTTCTTCGTTTAAGAAATAGCATCCGCGGTATGCAAATTCTTTCTTTACTTCATCATAGATATCGCCTACAACCGTAACGGACTGCTCAGAAGCGCAGATCATACCGTTGTCAAATGTCTTAGAATGAATGATTGAGTTTACAGCTAATTTTACATCTGCTGTATCATCAATGATAACAGGTGTATTTCCTGCTCCAACGCCAAGCGCTGGTTTTCCTGAAGAATAAGCTGCTTTTACCATTCCAGGTCCGCCTGTTGCAAGGATGCAGTCTGCATCTCTCATAACTTCATTTGTCAGTTCAATAGAAGGAACATCAATCCATCCAATGATCTCTTCTGGAGCGCCAGCTTTTACTGCTGCATCCAGTACAATTTTTGCTGCTGCAATCGTGCAGGCTTTTGCGCGAGGATGAGGACTGATGATGATTGCATTTCTTGTCTTCAGGGCGATCAATGTTTTAAAGATTGCTGTGGAGGTCGGGTTGGTTGTCGGAATAACAGCTGCAATCAGTCCAAGAGGTTCTGCTACTTTTTTGATTCCGTATGCAGAATCTTCTTCAATAACGCCGCATGTCTTTGTATTTTTATAGGCATTATAAATATACTCTGCTGCATAATGATTTTTGATAATTTTATCTTCTACGATTCCCATTCCAGTCTCAGCAACTGCCTGTTTTGCAAGTGGAATACGAGCCATATTCGCAGCCATAGCAGCTTCAAAGAAAATCTTATCTACTTGCTCCTGTGTATAGGTTGCAAATTTTCTCTGTGCTTCGCGCATAACAGCCAGTTTGGCTTTCAGAGAATCTACACTATCTACTAAATTTGAGGTGGTATTGACAGTTTCATTGTTTGCTGTTTCGTTTGCCATCTTCGTTCCTCCTTCATAATCTGCGGTTCTAAACAAGATTTGTTTTTCCGCATCGTTTCTATTTTCCTATACGGAGAATTTTTTTAATATAAAAAACTCTCCATGTTTTTTACTCCATCGTTTTTGTTAATCATTTAACGATCTCAGAATATCACATTGTTAAATGTTTGTCAATATCATTTTTTCAAAATTCTAAACTTTTTAACATTTTTCAGGTTCTGGATATTCTTCTCCGAATGTTTCTACTGTCATAGAACGAATTTTCTGAGGCTCTAAAGGACGATCGGAATAATCCGTATCTACCTGCGCGATTTTGTCTACAATCTCCATTCCTTCGATTACTTTTCCAAATGCCGCATAAGATCCGTCTAAGTGAGGCGCTGCTTTGTGCATGATAAAGAATTGAGAACCTGCGGAATCTGGGTGCATCGCTCTTGCCATGGATAAAACGCCAGGAGTATGTTTGAACTGATTTGCAAATCCATTCTGACTAAATTCTCCTTTGATACTGTATCCTGGATCTCCCATTCCATTTCCGTTTGGGCATCCTCCCTGAATCATAAATCCTTCTATTACTCTGTGAAAAATCAAACCATCATAAAAACCTTTTTTTACAAGGCTGATAAAATTGTTTACGGTATTTGGCGCTACGTTTGGATACAGCTCTGCTTTCATGATATCTCCATTTTCCATAGTGATTGTTACGATTGGATTCTGTGCCATAGTCTTATTTCCTTTCTTTTATCAAATACTTTCTATTTTGGTCAAAACCTTTGTTGTGCTATCCATCCCACACCTAAATGAGTGGGCTTTTCGCACATACTGTTGTAATTCAGAAAAAGGTGCTGCAAAACATCTTTTATGTCTCTTAGCTCCTTCTCTTCTGTATTCATTATAATATGCCCTACATGGCGTTGCAAGAAAATTCCCATGTTTTATTTTGAGCTATGTTTCTTTTTCTCTTATTTTTCTTTCAATTTCTGAAAAGCAACCGCAAAAGCGTTATTTAATGGCTCTTCTTCTTTTTTCATTTTATTCAGATAACGATTCACGTCTTTTTTTGAGACCCCAGCGCCTTCTTTCTTTCTGCGCTCCTGAAAAGAAGACAGTTTTTCTTTATATCCGCAGACACATACAAAAATCTGCGCGTCTCCCTTTCCTCTTAGCTCCATCTTTTTATGACATTTTGGACATCGCGCGTTTGAAGTGCGTGAAATCGTCTCACGGTGACCGCATTCCCTATCCTGACATACAAGCATCGTACTGTTTTTTCCTTTTACCATCAGCATCAATTTTCCACAGTCAGGACATTTTTTATTTGTCAGATTATCATGACGGAATTTTCCTTCTCCTGTCTTAATCTCCTCTGTGATCTCATCTGTATACTGTTCAATTTCTTTCATAAACGTATCGCGGCGCAATTTTCCCTCTGAGATCTGAGCCAGTTTTCGTTCCCATTTTGCTGTCAGTTCTGGTTTTCTTAAATCTTCTGGGACGAGCTTTAACAACTGTTTTGCTTTCGATGTCAAATAAATATCTTTTCCCTTTTTCTCTAAGAGGAAACTGTGAAACAATTTTTCAATAATATCTGCTCTCGTTGCAACCGTTCCAAGTCCTCCTGTCTCTCCTAATGTCTTAATATCTTCTTTTTTATTGCTTTCCATATATTTGACAGGATTCTCCATCGCAGACAACAATGTTGCCTCGTTAAATGGAGCTGGCGCGGCGGTCTTTCCCTCTGTCATGGTGATTGAGAGAATTGGATAGGTACTGCCTTCCTTTAAATCTGGCATAATCCTCGTCTCTGCTTCATTTTCCTCTTCTTCCTCTATCTCATTTTCATAGATTTCTTTCCATCCCAGATTTTTTACCATCTTTCCCTTCGCTGTAAAAAATTCTGTTCCAATCTTGATCTTGATGGTTGTCTGCTCATACTCAAATGGAGGATACATCACAGCTAAAAATCTTCTGACAACGAGATCATAAATTTTTCTTTCTTCATTTGTCATATGATCGAACGCTACAAACTGTTCAGTCGGAATGATTGCATGATGATCGCTCACTTTACTATTGTCCACAAATGGTTGTTTTCCCTCAAATTTTTTTCTGAGCAGAGGAGCTGCAAGTTTTCTATATGGTCCGACACTGCAAGCTTGCAGTCTCTCATGAAGTGTTCCAACGACATCGCTTGTCAAATATCTGGAGTCTGTTCGTGGATACGTCAAAACTTTATGATTTTCATATAGACGCTGCATAATATTTAAGGTTTCTTTTGCGGAATAGTTATATCTCTTATTGGCATCCCTCTGCAATTCTGTCAAATCGTATAATTGCGGCGCTATTTTTTTCTTTGCGCTCTTTGTGATTTCGCTTACAATTCCCTGTTTTCCATTTAATTCTTTTATTATTTTTTCGATTCGTTCTTTGTCAAAGGAACGTGTACTTCCTGATTTTTCATCCTGCCATGTCAAACTGATTCCCTGTGTTCTTACTTTTATTCCATAATACGACTGCGGACGGAAATTTTTAATTTCTTCTTCTTTTCGCGCAATCATCGCAAGGGTCGGTGTCTGCACACGCCCGCAGGAAAGCTGTGCATTATATTTGCAAGTCAACGCTCTCGTCGCATTCATCCCCACCAGCCAGTCTGCCTCTGCGCGAGAGACGGCTGCACGGTACAGATTGTCATAAGATGATCCTGGTTTTAAATTTGCAAATCCTTCTTTGATCGCCTTATCTGTGACAGAAGAAATCCAAAGACGGCGGATCGGCTTTTTATTTCCGGCTTTTTCTAAAATCCATCTTGCCACTAATTCCCCTTCTCTTCCTGCGTCTGTAGCGATAATCACATCCTGCACATCATTTCTGTGAATCTGACTCTTAACAATCTGAAACTGTTTTCCAGTCTGTCGGATCACTTCTAGTTTCATCGGTTTTGGCATCATTGGCAAATCTTCCATCTTCCACTCTTTATATCGGTCGCTGTACTGTTCTGGCTCTGCCAAAGTGACAAGATGCCCCAGTCCCCAAGTCACAATATATTGGTTTCCTTCTAATAATCCATTTCCGCCCTTTGTACATTTCAGCACACGCGCGATATCTCTTCCAACAGAAGGTTTTTCCGCTATCACTAAAGTCTTTCCCATTCTTTTTCTCCTAACTGTTTTCTATCTGTTCTGCAAGCAAAAAATCAGCCATATTTTTTTATCTGCCTCTTTTTTCCTATACTTTTTCTGATTATATCACGATTTTCATACATCCAGTTAATTTTTTCTTCTTTCCTTGAAAGCCCTTGCACTTCTGTATATTGTCGTTTAAAATAAGAATAGATTACAAGAATCATATTCGTTTTTTATATAATTGACAATATGATTCACGAAAGGGGTTTTTTCATGAGTGGCAAACAACGTTATTCTCAAAACGGCAGAAAAATCATTCCATACAACCGATCCTCTGCCGAAAATTCATCGCAGCGCAGAAAGAATTTAAGAAAATCCCGCAGTTCTCTCACAGTCCGTGAACAGCAAACGATACGGTTTCTCTTATGTGGAACAGGCGCTCTTGCGATATTGGCGGCTGTCATTTTTTTTATCTTTTACTCACGCTCCAGATTAGTTCCCTATCCAATCATTGAGAATCTCGCCCCTGAGTCTGTCCTGTTTGAGGAATCTGCCGCCAGTCTTTACAAACTTCCGGAATCACTGTCAGAATATGAAACTCGCATCAATAAAAATTTATCCTCTCTGATTCCTGATTACAGCTGCTCCGAATCTCATATTTCGATTTTTTACTATCCAAATTGGGAGGAAAAGGGAGATCTTGGAAAAATTACGTATACTTCCAAAAAACATTCTGTCCTTCTTTCTGTCTCAAAGACAGCTTCTCCTGCTCCAAAAGAACTTTTTTCCTCTGAGGGAAAAGCTGTGATTGGTTCTACTGATGTCTATTTTGGATATACGCAAAGTCCTGAGACTTTTTATGCTGCCTGGAGCGACAATCAGATTTACTACTGTCTTTCTCAGCAGAATGTCTCACACAAGAGCTTCTCTCATCTTGTAAACTCTATTCTGGCATAAAAAAATTCTGACACCTACTTTTTTCGGTGTCAGAATTTTTTCTCTCTAACTTTACTCTAATTTACTTTTTTGAAGTCATCCTCGTCCACTTCTACCTCTTCGAGTCCTTCTTCCAGACCTTTTTCTACTTCTGCCAGAATTTCCTCCATCATTTTCCACTCTTCTTCTGTCTCAAGCGGATATAATTCTTCTGTTCCTTTTTCTGCGTCGAAGAAAGAAGCGTATACATTGAGAGCTCCTTCTTCGCTGAAGGTATTGTCCGTATACAATACATAACTTCTTCCATTGTCCTCATTGTCAATCGTAAACAATGCCTCAAAATTTCCTGTCCCATTACTCTGTTTTACATCTGCTAATTTCCACTTTTTCATTTTTCTTTCCTTTCTTTTATCTCATTCTTATTCTTTCATTCTTTATTTGTTTCTCAAAATCTCGCAATACGCTGTATCGTCTCACAGACAAGACAAGTCCAACCTCCGAAAACATAACCAAAAGCGCGCTTCCTCCATAGCTGATAAATGGAAGGCTGACACCTGTATTTGGAAAGACATTCAGAGAAACTGCTACATTGACGATCGTTTGAAAACTAAAGTGAAGCGCTACCCCCACTGCAATCATCGCTCCAAAAAGATCTTTTGCCGAGATTGCAACGCGTACAATCTGAAGAATCAGATATCCCATCAAAATCAGGACGATGATTCCTCCAAAAATTCCCAGTTCTTCACAGATAATCGCAAAAATCATATCATTTTGTGGCTCTGGAATTTTACCCAGTTTCTGCATACTCTTTCCAAGTCCTTTTCCAAACAGACCGCCTGATCCCACTGCATATAAGGACTGTAAAATCTGATTGCTAAATACGTCTTTGTATTTTTCTGGGTCCATCCATCCTAAGATTCGCTTCATCTGATATCCCATATTGTTTGCGACCTCAGGGTCTGGAAGGTTGTAATATATATAAATTAAAAACGTGCTGACAAGCACTGCTGCCGCCGCCACAACAACGAGATGAAATTTTTGTGTGTTGGACCAGATGAATGTCATACCATATGTAATCATCAGCATGATCAGACAGGAGGAAAGGTTACTGGAAATTATCAGGATCATAGCCGCAAGAATTCCCGCATAAATCCAAATCTTAAAAACATTTTTCCAGTCTTTCGTCGATTTCCCATGTTGTGCTATGATAAATGCTAGAAACAAGATCAAAAGCATCTTTGACATTTCTCCAACATGAAGCTGAACAACTCCAAAATTTAGCCATCGCACTGCTCCATTTGCCTCCACGCCAAGAGGAGTTTTCAGTAAAAGGATCAAGATTACATTGATTCCAAAAATCCCCCAGCCGATCCAGTAGAAGATATGATAGTCCAAATTTACAAGGATAACAATGCTGACGATGCCAAGAATGATAAATAGTATCTGTTTTTTCAATAAATATGCGTCGTCATAAAAAAAATCTGCGCTCGTTGCGCACACATAGCTCGATGCAGAATAAACCATCATACATCCAAACAAGCATAAAAAAGTAAGCGCTATGATAATTTTCAGATCAACACGTTCTGTATTATTTAAAAATTCTTTAAACCGTTTTCTCATTTTTTTCATTTATACTCTCCTAACAGCTCACGGTAGCGATTTCTCTGTTAAAGTGGTATGTTCTGCCTGATAAAAGCTCTTTCTTTCCTTCTGAAGTTCCTCATATAATTGTCTCGTATTCCAGAAAATGTTATACGGTGTCAAAATGGCTTTCAATGCTACAGGAGCAATGCCCATCTTTCTATAGTCCTCTAAAAATGAATCCATCTCGTTTCCATCCATTCCGGAGAAAACCATCATCTCTTCTCCTAGCAATGTCTTTTCTTCTTTCGTCTCATTTTTCAAAATACCGCTGATCTTCGCCAGACTTCCCAGAGACTGTCCATATTCTGAAAGATGTACGGTTCTAACTGTAATCTGCTTTTTCCCACAAAGTTCCAATATCTTTTTTTCTTTTTCTTTCTTCATTTCATAAATCAGAATTGTTTTTTGGGATTTCATTCTGTCATTCCTTTCTGAAGTTTCTTATACGATTCCTGTTTTCCTACTTTTGCCGCAGTCTGGCTGACATCCCGAATCGTTTTCATTTTACATTTGCTCTCTATAGTATCACAAAATGATAAATCTTACAATCTTTCTCCAAAAAACAATCCCCTGAAGCAAACTGCCTCAGGGGATTTCTCTATTTCTCTTTCAGAATCAAACTCTTATTCCTGATCGCCATATCCGTTTGGATTGTTGGACTGCCATCTCCAGGAATCTGCGCACATCTCATCGATGCCATATTTTGCTTCCCATCCTAATTCAGCTTTTGCTTTTGCTGGGTCTGCATAACATGTTGCGATATCGCCAGGTCTTCTATCCTTGATTTCATAGTTGATTTTTTTGCCGCAAGCTTTCTCAAAAGCATGTACCACATCGAGAACGCTGTATCCTTTTCCTGTTCCCAGATTGTAAACCAGAACGCCTTTGTTCTCTTTGATTTTTTCAATCGCTTTTACATGACCCTGTGCTAAGTCTACAACGTGGATGTAGTCACGCACGCCTGTTCCATCTGGTGTATCGTAATCATCTCCGAAAACGCCGAGGCACTGCAGTTTTCCAACAGCTACCTGTGCTACATATGGAAGCAGGTTGTTCGGGATTCCTTTTGGATCTTCTCCGATTCTTCCTGATTTGTGTGCTCCGATTGGGTTGAAGTAACGAAGCAGAATCACATTCCATTCAGGATCTGATGTATGAATATCTGTCAGGATCTGTTCCAGCATAGATTTTGTCTGTCCATATGGGTTTGTGATTTTTCCTTTTGGACACTCTTCTGTAATCGGAACGAAAGCTGGATCTCCATAAACTGTTGCGGAAGAACTGAATACAATATTTTTTACTCCATGTTCTCTCATGACATCACATAAGATCAGTGTTCCTGTGATATTGTTGTAGTAATACTCGATTGGTTTTGCAACGGATTCACCAACTGCTTTCAGTCCTGCAAAGTGGATAACAGAATCAATATTTTCTTTTTCAAAAATCACTTCCAGTGCACATTTGTCAAGCAGATCTGCTTCATAGAAAGTCAGTTTCTTTCCTGTGATTTCTTCCACTCTCTCAAGAGATTTTTTGCTGGAATTTGCCAGATTGTCAACTACGACAACTTCATATCCCTGATTTAACAACTCTACACAAGTATGACTTCCAATATAACCTGCTCCGCCTGTAACTAAAATTGACATATCATTTTCCTCCTCTAGTTTCTCACGTCATGCCAGCTTTTTTATCTGGCTCCTGTTTTCTTTACATTTATAGTGTAACACTGTTCTTTTCAAAAGGGAAGACAGAAACCGTTCAATTTTATGTAATTTTGTTGCATTATTGTAAAATTCTCATTATAATATTTTTAAAATATTTTTTTATTGATGCAGGAGGATGATTTATGAATGATCTTTTTAAAAATTCTTATATTGCCCCTGAAAAGGATCTCGTCTCACTCTCTGTCTGCAATGTCGGCTTTCAAAAATGTGAACCATTGTATACTTGGGGGCCTGGAATCCGCAATCATTATCTGATTCACTATGTCATTACTGGAAAAGGATATTTTAAAGTTGACGGAAAGACGTATGAACTTCAGGCTGGAGACTGTTTTCTCGTCTATCCTAATCAGGAAATTTTATATTATGCCGATCAGAAAGATCCTTGGGTTTACTGTTGGATTGGATTTTCCGGAAGCGATGCTCCTTCTATCTTGCGTGCTACGGATTTTTCTCCTAAATCTCCCGTTCTGTTTAACTGTCCATTTGGAGATGAGATTCAAAAATATTTTCTCCAAATCTATTCCCTTCGCGGCAGTCATTTTAAAAATGCAGTTGCGATGACAGGCACACTCTACACAGCGCTCGCACTTTTTATGCGGGATACTGGACGACAAAAAGGTACATATGACGAATATGTTCAAAAAAGTATTGAATATATTTCTTCCCAATATTCTTACCACATCACAGTCGAAGAGATCGCGCAGTATGCCGGAGTCAGCCGCAGTCATCTGTTCCGCGCTTTCCGAAGTTGTCTTGGGCAGTCTCCAAAAGAATATCTGACTTCTTTTCGGCTGAAGCAGGCGTGTCTTCTCTTAAAAACATCGAATCTTTCTATTACTTCGATTGCAAACTCTGTCGGATTTGATAACAGTCTTTATTTTTCTAAGGCGTTCCACAAAGTAAAGGGGATGTCTCCGACACAATATCAGAAAAAGCATAATTCTGTATCAAAACCACCCTCTTGATTCTAGCTCTATTTGGAGTTCACCTTTATTTGAGAGTTTATCGTTATTTTAAGAATTCGTCTTTATTTTTGATTTCACCTCTATTTGAGAATTCGTCTTTATTTTGAGGTTTATCTGTATTTTTTTCATAAAAAATTTCTTTTATTTTCTGGCGGGGAATATTCCCTCCCCGTCAAAAGCTGGAATAAAACTTTCTTTTGCTGTCTCACCCTCCTGAATAAACCCATTCTCTATTCCCAGTTCCAAAGCATAATCAATCATCCATTCGTATTCTCTGGCTGTAATTTTTCGATTTAATTCCGGATATTTCTCTATTCCAGTCATTGGGGTATACTGATTCATCAAGCTGATATAAATTTGATCCTTATATGTCTCTAAAAGATATTTTAAAACTGCCTTGCTGTCTTTTCTGCATCCTGGCAGAAGCAGATGGCGCACAATCACGCCTTTCTTCATCATGCCCTCTTCGTCAAACTGCGCTTCTGGAATCTGACGTACCATCTCCTCAAGCGCCTGTTTTGCCCAAAAACTGTAATCTGCCGCATGAGAATATTTTTTTGAAATCTGACTGTCCATATATTTAAAGTCCGGCAGATAAATATCAACGAGACCTTCCATCAATTCTAACGTCTCTTTTTTTTCATATGCGCTGCTGTTATATACAATCGGAATGTGTAATCCCTCTTTTTTGGCGATCCGCAGCGCTTCTGCAATCTGAGGTACATAATGCGTTGGAGTCACCAGATTGATATTGTGGGCATGTTTCTGATTCTGAAGGTTTAGAAAAATATCTGCCAGATTTTCTATTGAAATCGCTTCCCCTGTTTTTCCATGGGAAATCGTTTCATTCTGACAAAACACACATCCCATAGAACAGCCTGAAAAAAAGACTGCCCCTGATCCTCTCTCGCCTGAGATACACGGTTCTTCCCAAAAATGGAGAGCAGCTCGCGCCGCCTGAATCTGATCAGTAACTCCACAGACTCCTCTTTTTCCTTCCAATCGGTTTACTTTACAATTTCTAGGGCAGAGCGTACACGATTCCATCCACCGTTTCCATGCTTCTCGTTCCATCCATTTTTCCTCTGTTTCTTTCTTTTTTAACCAAATTTTTTACAAAAAAAACGCTGTGGAATCTTCAGATCCCACAGCAATTTTATATATTTCGATTTTCTATTATACTAACTCTAACAGAACTTCCATTGCAGCATCACCTTTACGCTGGCCAATCTTTACGATTCTTGTATATCCACCGTTGCGGTTTACATATTTTGGAGCGATTTCGTCGAATAATTTCTGAACTAAATCAACTTCTTTTGTGTTTTTCTTCTTGCCTGCTGCTTCAGTTGGAACAACTTTTACTGGATACAGAACTTTTAACATTTTTCTTCTTGCATTCAGTCTGGAAGCGTTGTCTTTTTTGATTTCTTTCTGTACTTCATCGTATACAGTTACTTTCTTTCCGTCTACAACTTCTTTCACTCTCTTGCCATCTTTGTCTTTGCGAGCTACTTTTGCTGTAACTGTAACTGTTTCAAAGTTGTCTTTTTCTTTTACAGCCAGTGCAATCAGACCTTCTGCAACTTTACGAATTTCTTTTGCTTTTGCTTCTGTTGTAACGATTTTACCGTTGTGAAGCAGTGCTGTTACCTGGTTTCTGATCAGCGCTTTTCTCTGATCTGAAGTTCTTGAAAGTTTTCTATAACCTGCCATTTTAAAATTCCTCCATTTGTGGAACATTGCGCCATGCTCTTACGGTCTTACTGCCACAATGCTTATCTTTTCCATATAATGTGCCACACCAGTCCCAAAAAGGTACTGGCTGATCAGAGACTCTTTTGTTTTTAAAAAATCTCCGCTCTTTTCTTTATCCAAAAATGCTATGCACTTTTGATCTTATTCATCGCTTGGATTTAACTGTAATCCAAGTTCTTTTAATTTTCCTAACACTTCTTCTAAGGATTTGCGTCCCAGATTTCTGACTTTCATCATATCCTCTGAAGTTCTGTTGCACAGTTCTTCCACTGTATTGATTCCGGCTCTCTTCAAGCAGTTGTAGGAACGAACAGACAGTTCTAACTCATCAATGTTCATTTCCAGCACTTTTTCTTTTTCATTGTCTTCTTTTTCTACCATAATCTCTGCAGATTTTGCATTTTCAGACAGATCAATGAACAAGCTCAGATGCTCGCTCAATACTTTTGCTGCTAAACTAACTGCTTCGTCTGGAGCAAGTGTGCCGTTTGTATAAACATCAAGTGTCAGTTTGTCATAGTCTGTAATCTGACCAACACGCGTATTCTGTACGGTCAGATTCACACGCTCTACCGGTGTGTAGATGGAATCAACTGCAATCACACCGATTGGCATATCTTCGCTTTTCCCTTTTTCAGCGCTCACATAGCCGCGTCCTTTTGTGATCGTCAGTTCCATGTACAGCTTGCTGTCCGGTCCGCCGTTTAAGGTAGCGATAATCTGGTCTGGATTCATGATCTCAATGTCCTGATCCACTTGAATATCAGCAGCTGTCACTACTCCTTCGCCTTCAAACTCAATGTAAGCAACTTTTGCTTCATTTGTCTCACTCTTGTTCTGAATTGCCAGAGATTTGATGTTCATGATAATCTCAGTCACATCTTCTTTTACACCTGGAATAGAACTGAATTCATGCAGCACGCCTTCAATCTTTACCTGACTTACAGCAGCACCCGGTAAAGAAGAAAGCATAATTCTTCTTAAAGAATTACCCAGAGTCGTTCCATAGCCTCTTTCCAGCGGCTCCACAACAAATCTGCCGTATTTCTTATCCTCTGATATCTCAGCTATCTCAATTTTTGGTTTATTAAAATCGAACACTAGAAAAGCCCCTCCTTTTGGGTAATCATTATTTTGAGGGTAACAAAGTCATGTATGCCTATAGTAATTGAACGCCTCTGCGTTTCTAACCCGCACATTTCTCAGCTCTGCTGACTATTGTAGGATCAGTCCCGTCGGAGGCCGTACATTCATCTCCTATAATGCAACAAGACGAATTGCCAGATTCTGTCACTCAGAATCCAGACAATTCTTCTTATCATCCATAATTTATTATTTAGAATACAACTCGACGATCAGCATTTCATTTACTGGAACATCGATTACTTCTCTGGATGGCAGTTCTTTTACAGTTGCTTTTAAAGCTTCTGCGTCTGCTTCTACCCATTCTGGAACAAGTCTTCCAGATGTTGCATCCAGAATATCTTTATATCTCTGAGAACCTTTGCATTTCTCTTTTACTTCGATCACATCTCCGGCCTTTACCAGGTAAGATGGAATGTTTACCTGTTTTCCGTTTACTAAGATATGTTTGTGATCAACGATCTGTCTTGCTTCTTTTCTTGTTCTTGCAAAACCAGCTCTGAATACTACGTTGTCCAGTCTGGATTCCAGCATGATCATCAGGTTTTCACCTGTCATACCTGGCATTCTTTCAGCTTTTTCATAGTAGTTTCTGAAAGGTTTTTCCAGAACACCGTAGATAAATTTTGCTTTCTGTTTTTCTCTCAGCTGTAAACCGTACTCACTCATTTTACGGTTTGCTCTTTTTAATTCCCTGTTAGATTTTTTATCTATTCCTAAATACATTGGCTCTAAACCAAGGGATCTACATCTTTTCAGTACAGGAACTCTGTTAATAGCCATCTCGATCGATACCTCCTAATTAGACTCTTCTGCGTTTTGGTGGGCGACATCCGTTGTGTGGTACTGGAGTTACGTCTGTAATACTTGTTACTTCAAGACCACATGCCTGAAGAGCACGGATTGCTGCTTCACGTCCTGATCCTGGACCTTTTACCATAACGTCTACTGTCTTAAGACCGTGAACTAACGCTGCTTTTGTTGCAGTTTCTGCTGCCATCTGAGCTGCATAAGGAGTAGATTTTCTTGAACCTCTAAATCCAAGACCACCAGCACTTGCCCATGATAAAGCATTTCCTTCTGCATCTGTCAATGTTACGATTGTATTATTAAAAGATGACTGAATATGTGCCTGTCCGCGTTCAACGTTTTTCTTAACACGCTTTTTTGTCACTTTTTTTGTAACTTTTTTAGCCATTTCTAAACTAACCTACTTTCTCAATTATTCAATGATTATTTCTTCTTATTCGCTACTGTTCTCTTTGGACCTTTTCTTGTTCTGGCATTTGTCTTTGTCTTCTGTCCACGAACTGGAAGTCCTTTTCTATGACGGATTCCTCTATAGCATCCGATTTCCTGTAATCTCTTAATGTTAAGAGCGATTTCTCTTCTTAAATCACCTTCAACAGTGTGTTCTGCATCGATCACGTCACGGATTCTGGATACTTCTTCATCTGTCAGGTCTCTGACACGAGTATCAGGATTTACGTTTGCTTTCTCCAGAATTTTCGTTGCGCTTACTCTACCGATTCCGTAGATGTAAGTTAAACCAATCTCTACACGTTTTTCTCTTGGTAAGTCTACACCAGCAATACGAGCCATGTAATATTTCCTCCATTTTCTTCCAAGATTATGTTCTTACGCAGCCCACCGCCTTGCAGTGTCTGAAATGTCGTGCGCATCACCATAATCTATTTCATATTGTTCCTAATTGAGGCATTCCTTTGAATGCCCAGCCGCAAAACTACGACCTTTCCGATACTACTTTTCTCGGTATTAAAAAGCAATATCCCAATGGGGTTTCCACTGTTTTATAAAATATCAGTACAAACAACACCTCCTGGTGGTTCATACTGCAGCCGCACAAAAAATTGTTCTGCGCATTCTAAAAAAGTGCGCAAAGGGACTTCAATCAACCCTGTCTCTGTTTGTGTTTAGGATTTTCACAGATAACTCTGATGCTTCCTTTTCTTTTAATGATTTTGCATTTTTCGCAAATAGGTTTTACTGATGATCTAACCTTCATTTGGTTAATCCTCCTTTCACAGCTATCGAATCCGTCCTTTTTTATTCCGGACAATCTGGCGTTATGAATAACGCCTCCACAAAAAGTTCGCTTCAAATTATACCACTTGCTCTCAAAAAAAGCAAGTGGTATTTTGCCAAAAATTATTGATTTTTCGCCTTTTTCTGCGATTCTGTCTATTTTACTTATCTCTCCATGTAATTCTGCCTTTTGACAGATCATAAGGAGAAAGTTCAATTTTTACCTTATCTCCTGGAAGAATTCTGATAAAATTCATTCTCAGTTTTCCACTGATATGTGCAAGCACGACATGCTTATTTTCTAACTCCACGCGAAACATTGCATTTGGCAGTTTTTCCAGCACTGTTCCTTCTACTTCAATAACATCTGCTCTTGACATTTGATTTTAAACCTCCTGAAATTTTTCATTTTTCTTTTGCAGCTTCTCTTTCTTTCCGATAACATTTCAGCATATATTTAATCTGCTCATCTGTAACTTTCTGATCCTGAGATATCTGATCATCCTCTGGGATCTTTTTAATGATCTGTATATGCTTTTTGTTTTTCTTCTTTGGCTTTGCAAGCGGTCTGAGTTCCCCGTCTGTCAAAAAAACGGTATCTTCCTCTTCTTTCCAGACAACGTAAACTGTTCCCCTATCATGCCCTGCCATTGAGACAGCTAACATTCCTCTTTTCTCACATTCCATTCTGATTCCTCGCTCTGTTTTTTCAAGCGGTCACACCGCCCTTCAGACTAGCAGCCTGTTTCTATCTTTCTGTCTGTAAAGTCAGTATTTCCGGCTCCCCTTCTGTGATCAAAACAGTATTTTCATAATGTGCCGATAAAGATCCATCCTCTGTCACAACGGTCCAATCATCATCCAGCCATGCCACATCTGGTCTTCCTGCATTGATCATAGGCTCAATCGCAAGCGTCATTCCTGGCATCAGCTTGATTCCCTTTCTTCTCTGTGGAAAGTTTGGAATCTGCGGATCTTCATGCAAATGTGTCCCGATTCCGTGACCGACAAGGTCTTCGACAACACCATATCCGAAGGAATGGGCATATTCCCAGATTGCTCTTGAGATATCAAACAGATAACATCCCGCTTTTGCAAACTTAATTCCTTCAAAGAAACTCTGGCGTGTCACATCAATCAGTTTTTGTGCTTCCGGTGAAATCTTACCTACAGCATGGGTTCTGGCTGCGTCAGAATGATAGCCTTTATAAATAAGACCGGCATCGAGACTGACAATATCGCCTTCCTGCAAAATACGATGTTTTGAAGGAATCCCATGTACCACTTCATCATTGACAGACACACAGATGGAAGCAGGATAGCCATTATAATTTAAAAAATTCGGTACGCACCCCATGCTGCGGATCAGCTGTTCTCCCAAACGATCAATTTCTTTTGTGGAGATTCCCGGTTTGATTGCTTTCTCCAGTTCTTTATGAACAATCTCAAGCAATCTTCCAGATTCTCTCATCAATTCAATTTCTTTTGCAGACTTTATTGTTACTGACATATCATTTACGCTCCTAAGATATCAACGATTGCAGCAAAAACGTCTTCCATATCAACTGTACCATCTACCTCTTTCAGCACGCCGGATTTGCTGTAATAATCAATCAGTGGCTGTGTCTGATCATGGTATACTGTCAGACGTTTCTGTACTGTTTCAGGCTTGTCATCATCACGCAGAATCAGTTTCTCACCGCAAGCATCGCATACGCCTTCTACTTTTGTTGGGTTGTATACGATATGGTAAGTAGCTCCGCATCCTACACATGCTCTTCTTCCGCCCATACGGTTAATGATGTTCTCATCTGGAACTTCTACATTTACTGCATAATCAATTTTGTCGCCTAATTTTTCCAGCGCTGCATCAAGGCTTTCTGCCTGAGGAATTGTTCTTGGGAAACCATCCAGAACGTATCCATTTTTGCAGTCTTCCTGCTGAACTCTGTCAACTACAAGATCTACAACCAGTTCATCTGGAACAAGCAAACCCTGATCCATGTAAGTCTTCGCTTTCTTTCCAAGCTCTGTTCCGTTTTTAATGTTAGCGCGGAAAATATCACCTGTTGAGATGTGTGGAATCTCATATTTTGCAGCAATTTTCTTTGCCTGTGTTCCTTTTCCTGCTCCTGGTGCTCCTAACATAATAATTTTCATAATGATTACCCCCGTTTCTGAAAGTACTTTTTTTACAGTCAGCGTTCTGGCCGCCGCTGTTTTACTCTTCCTTTTCATTCTATTACAGAATGTGTGTATTATCAATATTATTTTAAGCAGAAATATAAACTATCCTCCAGTTAGGAGGATTATTTTTACCTGTAATTTTTCATAAAAAAAGCCCACTGCCGTCTTTTACAGATGTCAGAAGGCTTTTTTATAAATTTGCCTATAATAATATTTTAGTGCACCCACACACCTATCACCTTCTGACTGTAGCCAATCAGATGATGACAAGCGTGATGAGTACACTGATTAATTGCTTAAGAAGCCTTTGTAATTTCGTACAACCAACTGAGATTCAATCTGTTTTAATGTATCCAGAATTACGCCTACAATAATGATAATTGAAGTTCCTCCAAAGGAAACAAACGCTCCAAATACACCGTTAAAGAAAATTGGAATCACAGCAACGATTGTCAGACCAACCGCTCCTATAAAAATGATATAATTTAATAACTTCTCCAGATACTCCTGAGTAGGTTTTCCAGGACGAATACCAGGGATAAAGCCACCTTGTTTTTTCATATTATCTGCCACTTCAATCGGATTAAATGTGATGGAAGTGTAGAAGTATGCAAAGAACATAATCATCGCGATGTAAACGATCAATCCGACAGAATAAATCGGATTATCCGGATCACACCAATTTTGCTGGCTGCACATACCAAGAAGTGTAGCCCCTATTCCTGTTCCTCCTTTATATCCTGCAAAACTTGCAATCATATTTGGCATGGATAAAATGGAAGATGCAAAGATAACTGGAATAACACCTGCTGTGTTGATCTTCAGAGGAATATGTGTAGACTGTCCGCCTACCATTTTTCTTCCCTGCATTTTCTTTGCATACTGTACAGGAATTCTTCTCTGAGCGTCATTTAATAAAATGACAAGAACAACTGTTGCAAGAATAACAGCAAAAATGATGACTCCTGCCAGCATACTCTTTGCGATTGTTTTGCCCTTCATGAATGTGTCATAAAGAGAAACAATATCTGACGGTATACGGGACAGAATATTGATTGTCAGGACGATAGAAATACCGTTTCCAACGCCATGCTCTGTGATACGTTCACCGATCCACATCAATACAGCAGAACCTGCTGTCAATGTCAGCACAACAATGGCTGCCGCTCCAACTACTTCAAACATATTGCTTGAATTCATAGCTGGAATCAATCCCTGACGACCAAATCCGATTGCCATTGCAAGAGATTCTACAACTGCAAGTCCAATCGTCACATAACGTGTGATTGCCGTTATTTTCTTTCTTCCGTCTTCTCCATCTTTCTGCATCTCTTCCAATTTTGGAATTGCGATGGTCAAAAGTTGGATGATGATGGAAGATGTGATATATGGGCTGATATTCAGAGCGACTATTGACATTCTCTCGAATGATCCTCCCGTAAAAGCATCGAAGAAGTTAAACG
>CBCTVZ010000023.1:0-27600 GCA_965150505.1 uncultured Robinsoniella sp.
AAGTGGCGTTGACGTTTGGGTCTTACGCAACAGGAATCTGTGAACCGTGTCAGGTCAGGAATGAAGCAGCACTAAGCAGAACCTCTTGTGTGCCGTAAGGGTGCCTGAGCTGAGTTAACTGTAGAGGTAACGCTTGTGGTGGAGATTCAAAGTGCGGCGCACGGATTCAATATAAAAATAAAAAAAGTGCGGCACTGATTTTCAGAAGAAATGGAAAATCAGTGCTTTTTTTTGTATATAGCGTCGATTTTTGCAGTATAATAGCTTGCCTTTTTTTTAGTATGGATGGTATAATAATACACTGTAATAAATATTACGATTCACAAAGTGACAGGAGGAAGGATATTTGAAATTTCAGGACATGCCGTATAAACGTGTAGACTTCGCAGAAATTCAGAAGAGATTTCAGGATCTGATGGAGGAATTTCAAAATGCAAAAAGTGGAGAAGAACAGTTTGAAATTCACAAAAAGTATTACAGCCTGACAGATGATGTGGAAACATTTTCTACTCTGGCAGAAATTCGCCATGACGGGGATACTGCGGATGCTTACTATAAAGAAGAAAATGCTTACTATGACGCTTCCATGCCAGCATATAAAGACATGGTAATAAAATATCAGAAGATGTTATTTGAGTCTCCATATAGAGATTATCTGGAAGAAAAGATTGGCCATGTTGCATTTAAGAGCATGGAACTTGCAAATAAAGGATTTGATGAGAAGATTATCGAACTGATGCAGGAAGAAAATGCGCTGTCAACAAAATATTCCAATCTGCTTGCTTCCGCACAGATTGAGTGGGACGGCGAGATCTTAAATCTTTCTCTGATGACACCGTATCTGCAAAGCGAGAATCAGGAGATCCGAAACCGCGCATATCAGAAATATATCGCATATTTTGAGAGCGTTGGAGAGGAACTGGATCAGATTTACGACCAGCTTGTCAAAAACAGAACGGCGCAGGCAAGAGCGCTTGGGTATAAAAACTATGTGGAATTGGGATATTATCGAATGAACCGTAATAGCTACGGACAGGAAGACATTGAAAAATTCCGCAAACAGGTCAAAGAAGATTTTGTGCCATTTGTGAAAAAAGTGCATGAGAGAAGAAAAAATCGTTTAGGTCTGGAAAAACTGACTCATAAAGAAGAAGGCGTTTACTTCCCACAGGGAAATCCAAAGCCAGTTGGAACACCGGAAGAAATTTTAAAATGCGGTCAGAATATGTATGCCGAACTGTCAGAAGAGACAAAACAATTTATGGATTTTATGATAGAGAATGAACTGTTTGATGTTCTGGGCAGAAAGACAAAAAGAGGCGGCGGATATATGACATATCTTCCAAATCATCAGGCTCCGTTTGTTTTTGCCAATTTTAATGGAACAAGCGGTGATGTGGATGTCATCACGCATGAATGCGGCCACGCATTTCAGGGATATCTTGCTGGTATGGACCCAATCAAAGAACACAGAGATATCACGATGGAGACAGCAGAGATTCATTCGATGTCTATGGAATTTTTTACAGATCCATGGATGGAAAACTTTTTTGGAGAGCGTTATCAGGATTTCTTAAAAATGCAGTTGGAAGATGCCATCATCTTTATTCCATACGGTACGATGGTAGACGAGTTCCAGCATATTGTATATGAAAATCCAGATATGACTCCGAAGGAACGCCATGCAGTATGGAGAAAATTGGAAGATGAGTATCGTCCATACTTATCTTATGAAGATGCGTTCTTTGATGAGGGACGAATCTGGCAGAAACAACAGCATATTTATCGATCACCGTTCTATTATATTGATTATGTGTTAGCTGAAACGTGCGCATTCCAGTATAAAATCTGGATGGATGAAGATTATAAGGGCGCATGGGAAAGCTATCTGAAACTGTGCAGACTTTCTGCAAGTGATTTCTATGGAAATATGCTAAAAGAAGTTGGATTGAAAGTGCCGTTTAAAGAAGGCAGCATGAAGATGATTGCAGAAAAATTAGAAGAGAAATTATCAAAAATCGTATGAAAAAATATATCAATCAGTACCGGACAGAGACGGTTCGCGGAGAGAATAATAAAAAAATCCGCAATGTCATTTATACGGGAGACTATTACGAAGTAAAAAAAGAAAAGGTAAAGAGAAAAGATTTTTTCCTTTCCGCAGTTTTTTTTATGATTCTTCATTTTGCGGCTGGAATGTTAAACACGCCGAGCAGCAGAGTGTTTTACGTTGTGCTTCCCTATACGATTTTATTTTTGCCGGGAGTCTATTTTATAATGGGAGCATTTACCTTTAATAAGGCATCTAAAAAGATGGAATTCCCGACGTATGAAAAGTCGATTGTCCGAATCAGAAGAAGTCTCAGAGGTATGAGCTGGGGGCTTGGCTATCTGTTGATTGCAGAGATGATTTTTACGGTCATTCATTTGAACCAGAATGGTCTGCAAAATCAGGAGTGGCTAAGAGAAGGTGGATTTTTAGTGATCTGTGTTGCAAATTTTGTACAGATTATTAGAAATAAAAGAAATATAGATGGGGTGGAGGTAAAAATTTCCCCTTCATCTAAAAATTAAAAGGAGGATCAGAATTATGAGAAGAAACAAAAAATTAGTCTCTGCTTTACTGACCGGAACAATGGTAGCCGGTATGGTAGGAAGCATGGCATATGCTGCAGAAGACACACCACTTGTAGTTGGAGTAACAAACTTCAATGAAAAATTTTCACCTCTGTTCGCAGAGCAGGTTTATGACAATGATGTCGCAGACATCGTTTCTCCATGGATTTTGACACTGGACAGAAGCGGTCTGCCTGTATGGAAAGGAATCGAAGGAGAGACAAGAGAGTACAACGGAACAGATTATACTTACTATGGAATGGCAGATGTCACAATGACAAGAAATGAAGAGACAGATGAGACAATCTACAACTTCAAACTGCGTGATGACATTTATTTTACAGATGGTGTAAACCTGACAGCAGATGACGTAATCTTTACACTCTACGCATTCTGCGATACAAGCTATGACGGAAACCAGACTTTATATTCCCAGAATATTAAAGGATTAAAGAACTACCGTGCAAACTCTACTGTTGCAGATTCTGTTACAGAAGAAAAAGTAACAGCAGCTCTGGAAGAAATGCCAGAAGGATTAAAAACAAGCATCGTAGATAACGTAATCACTCCACTTCTGACATCTGAGATGGCATGGTGTGAAGAAAACTATGAAGGATTTGGAATGGAATCTGCGACTGAGCTGTACGTTGAATATTATGCGTTAGATGAAGCATACGATCCAGGCGATAAAACACAGGAAGAAGTAATCGCAGACGTAATTGCAATGTATGATGGAGATTATGCAACTCTTGGCGCAAACTACGGAGATGAAGAAACCATCACAGGTCAGGCAGTAAGCGCAGCTGAGACATATCTGATCGAAGAGATGAAAGCAAACGGTGAAGGCGAAGAAGTTCCAAACATCGAAGGTATCAAAAAATTAGGCGATTATGAAGTAGAAGTTACATTAAACGGATATGACGCTACAACACCATATCGTTTCAACTTCGGTATCGTACCTCTTCACTACTACGGTGATGAAAGTATGTATGATTATGAAAATAATCAGTTTGGATTCACAAGAGGAGATATTTCTGCTATGAAAGAAAAATCTACAAAACCTCTTGGATATGGACCTTACAAATTTGTAAAATATGAAAACAAGATCGTTTATCTGGAAGCAAACGAAGATTACTTCTTAGGCGCTCCAAAGACAAAATATATCCAGTTAAAAGAGACAGATGACTCTGACAAGATCCCAGCAGTTCAGCAGGGTACAGCAGATATCTCTGATCCAGACGGAAGCAAATCTGCATTTGAGCAGATCGGCGGCATCAACGGAAATGGAGAATTAAACGGTGATGTAATCAACACAGTTCTGACAGAGAATCTGGGATATGGATACATCGGAATCAACGCTTCTACTGTAAATGTAGGCGGAGATGCAGGATCTGACGCTTCCAAAAACTTAAGAAAAGCACTTGCTACAATTCTCTCTGTATATCGTGATGTAAACATTGATTCTTACTATGGAGAAGCAGCTGCTGTTATCGACTACCCAATCTCCAATACTTCATGGGCAGCTCCTAAAAAATCTGATGCAGATTACAAAGTAGCTTACTCTGTAGATGCAGACGGAAACGATATCTACACAGCTGATATGACAGCAGAACAGAAATATGAAGCAGCAAAACAGGCAGCTTTAGGATTCTTAGAGGCAGCTGGATACACAGTTGAAAATGGAAAAGCTGTTGCAGCTCCAGAAGGCGCTAAGATGAGCTATGAATTGATGATCGGTGCAGACGGAAAAGGAGATCATCCAAGCTTTGGTATCATCGCAGATGCAAAGAAAGCTCTGGGAGAAATCGGAATCGAATTAATCATCAATGACTTAAGTGATGCAGGACAGTTATATGAAAGCATGAGCGCTCATACAACAGAACTGTGGGCAGCAGCATGGGCAGCAGACGCAGATCCTGATATGTATCAGACTTACTACAGCAACCAGCCAAGTAACCACTACTGTATCGCAGATTCCAAACTGGATGAGATCATTATGGAAGCAAGAACAAGTGATGATCAGAATTACAGAAAACCTCTGTACAAACAGGCTCTGGATATCATCATCGACTGGGGTGTAGAAGTTCCGATCTACCAGAGAGAGAACTGTGTTGTATACAGCTCACAGCGTGTCAATGCAGATTCCTTCACAAAAGATTCTACACCATTCTACAGATGGGTAAAAGACATTGCTCTGATTGAAATGAACTAAAATAATGCAGCAGTTCGGCATTAAATATAAGAGAAAAGACATAAGGAACTGATGGTTTGGGCCCGTCTTTGCGGGTCCAAATGTAGGTGAAACGGGAGGAGAGAATTTCTTTCCCCTCGCTTCACCTACAGTAAACAGAAAGGATTGGATATGAAAAAATTTGTTATTAGAAGATTAGCACTGTCTGTGGTAATCTTGTTCTTTGTTTCATTCATTATCTATTCCATTGAACGCTGCCTGCCATCTTCTTTTGTAGAGACAAAAGCAAGGACGATGTCAGAGAAACCAGGAGCAAAATCATATGATGAACTGGTAGATGAACTAAATGCAGCGTATGGACTGGACAAATCTATAGTACCAGGATATTTGCATTGGGCCGGACAGGCAATCCGCGGTGAATTTGGCGATTCCTGGGAGTGGAACAAACCTGTTACAGAAAAATTTAAAGAAGTAATCTGGTATTCTTTTGCCGTCGGAGTACTTGCCTTTATTTTACAAATTGGAATTGCGGTTCCTCTTGGAATTTTGGCGGCGCGAAAGCAGTACAGTAAAGTGGATTATGGAATAACTGTATTTGCTTTGATTGGTATATCGCTGCCATCTTTCTTCTTTGCAACACTGTTAAAATATTTCTTCTCTATTAAACTGGGATGGTTTGACTTGTACGGTGTTGTAGGGCGTATGCACGAACAATTAAGTCCATTTGGAAAAGTGATGGATATTGCAAAACATCTTGTTCTTCCGATTGCCACTCTTTTGATTGTCCAGATCGGTAGTTTGATGCGTTATACAAGAACAAATATGCTCGAAGTATTAAATGCAGACTATATCCGTACAGCGCGCGCGAAGGGATTGCCGGAAAGCCGTGTAATCAATCATCACGCATTCCGAAATACTCTGATTCCAATTATTACAATTCTTGCGAACCAGCTGCCAGGTCTGTTTTCAGGAGCTTTAATTACAGAAACACTGTTCCAGATTCCAGGTATTGGCTACACTTCCTATCAGTGTCTGACAAAAGGAGATATTCCTTTTACTATGTTCTATATGACATTTATTGCATTCTTGACATTAATGGGAACACTGCTTGCTGATATTTTATATGCAGTGGCTGATCCTCGTGTCAGAGTTAACTAAGAAGGGAGAAGAAGTATGAAAAAAGAAGACACAAAAGCCGAAAATAAACATATAAGTACTTCAAAATCCCTGGATGATGAGCAGAGAGTAAAAGTACTTTCACCAGGAGCAATGGTTGCGAAGAGATTCTTCCGAAACAGACTTGCTATGGTGGGGCTGGTGATTTTGATTTGTATGTTCCTGTTTTCTTTTGTAGGAGGAGCATTGACACCTTATAAAGAAGATCAGGTATTCCGTAAAACTGATACTATTTTAAAAGATTATGTTGGAGTGACGAAAAACAGTGCATATCGTCTGATTCCTGCGGAAGGGAAAAACCTTCCTTCCTCTATTGTTTCAGCACTGACAAACGCAGCAAATAATGAAGAAGAATCTTTTGAAGCAAATAATACGACGTATTATCTGACAAAAGAAGGAGAAGAATTTTATTCGATTGCCGGCGGTTCACAGATTGCAACTGCACTGGCATTAAAAGGAAACTATCGATTCAATGAGAGCGGAAGCGTTCCGCTGACTGATGAAGCGAAAAAGGCGATTGCGGAAGCAATCGATAATGACAAGACCGTTGCTGAGGTCGGTGATACAGAATATCAGATTTCTAAAAAAGGAAAACAGTATCTGATTTCCGTTGTAGATAATCTGGGAATGGCAACAAAGAAAGTATTTTCTACTGCTTCCTCAGATACTGAAATCTCATATGATTTTCAGTTTGCAGTAGAGAAAGCGATTGCTGCCGGAGAGACATCCGTAACAGTGGACGGAGAAACTTATAAACTGGATGTAGACAAAGAGAATCATTCAGCGATGATCTCCAAAGGAGAAGAAGAATACGCATACGTTTCTTACTATGTCATGAATATGATTCAGAAATCTGATTTCCTCAGTCTGGATCTGAGAAGAGAGATCGAAAGAGCAGTAAGCAGCGGAGAGACAGCGCTTACTTTTACAGCTGCTGAAGGAGCAGAGGAAACATTCCGCATTCAGGTAAGAGACAATCAGTATACTGTTAAGAAAAATACACAGACACATTTGAATGATACGTTTGCATCTCCATCAAAAGAACACTGGCTGGGAACTGATGGAAATGGTATGGATATGATGACGCGTCTGATGTTTGGAGGAAGAATTTCTCTGCTGATTGGATTTGTCGTTATTTTGATCGAAATTGTTTTAGGTATGCTGGTAGGAGGAATTGCCGGATACTTTGGCGGATGGGTGGATACAATCCTGATGCGTATTGTAGATATCGTAATCTGTATTCCATCTATGCCTCTGTACCTGATCTTAGGATCTGTTATGGACTATCTTCAGGTAGACCCAAGAATGCGTATCTTTATGCTGTGTCTGATCCTTGGACTGATCAGCTGGACAACCATCGCTCGTATGACACGAGGTCAGATTCTTTCTCTTAGAGAGCAGGAATTTATGATTGCCACAGAAGCGACAGGTATCCGTGTCAGCAGAAGAATTATGAAACATCTTGTTCCAAATGTTATTCCTCAGATTATCGTAATCTCTACAATGGAATTAGGTTCTGTAATCTTGATGGAGGCGACCTTGAGTTTCTTGGGATTAGGTGTAAAATTCCCGTATGCTTCATGGGGAAATATCGTAAATGCGGTAAATGACAGTTATGTATTAACGAACTACTGGTTCGTATGGATTCCAGCCGGATGCCTGATTCTGCTGACTGTATTAGGATTCAACTTTGTAGGTGATGGTCTGCGTGATGCGTTTGACCCGAAGATGAAGAGGTAGGTGAAACCATGGGATTATTCAGTAAAAAGAAAAACGCAAATTATATCTCCGGAAAAGAAGCAAGACGCATCTCAAAAGAAAATCGAAAGATTACAGATGAGATTGAAAAACAGAGAAAACGCAAACATATTCCGGAAGAAGAATATATAACAAAAATGAAAGATGACAACAATGTTGTTGAATTTGATAACGTTCAGACATATTTCTTCACGGATGTAGGAGTTTCCAAAGCGGTGGACGGCGTTAGCTTTAATGTTCCAAAAGGAAAGACAGTCGGAATCGTAGGAGAGTCTGGATGTGGAAAATCCGTTACGAGTTTATCCCTGATGCAGCTGGTACAGCGTCCTCAGGGACAGACCGTAGGCGGAGAAATCCGTTTTCAGGCAGATGGAAAATGTTATAACATTGCAAAAACACCATCTTCTGTGATGCAGGGACTGCGCGGAAATCAGATTTCTATGATCTTTCAGGAGCCGATGACAAGCTTAAATCCAGTATTCCGAATCGGAGATCAGGTAGATGAAGTTATTAAACTTCACAATCCTTCTATGACAAAGGAACAGGTAAAAGCTCGTACGATTGAGATGCTTCAGCTTGTTGGAATTGCAAACTGCGAGGGTGTATATAAAATGTATCCGCATGAATTGTCTGGTGGTATGAGACAGAGAATCTGTATTGCGATTGGACTTGCGTGCGACCCGAAACTGATTATCGCAGATGAGCCGACAACAGCTCTTGATGTGACAATTCAGGCACAGATTCTGGATTTGCTGCGCGGATTGAAAGACCGAATCAATTCCAGTATCATGCTGATTACACATGACCTTGGCGTTATCGCAGAGATGGCAGATTACGTTGTTGTCATGTATGCGGGACGTGTTGTGGAACAGGGAACGGTGCAGGAAATTTTTACAAATCCTTCCCATCCATACACAATCGGTCTGATGAACTCCAAACCAGTGGTAGGAAAAGAGATCGACCGTCTTTACAGTATTCCAGGCAATGTTCCAAACCCAATCAATATGCCGAATTACTGTTACTTTAAAGATCGCTGTGAAATGTGTGTGAAACAATGTTCCGGAGCATATCCAAAGGAAGTACAGCTTTCCCCGACTCATGTAGTTAGCTGCTATCGTTTTGCAGATCAGAATAAAAAGGAGGTAAAATAGGATGAGTGAACAGAAGAAGATGTCCTTAGAAAAAGATTCAAAGGATAATATTCTGGAAGTATCCCACCTGAAAAAATACTTCCCGATTAAAGGCGGACTGGTATCTAGAGTAGTAGGTCATGTCAAAGCAGTAGATGATGTTACATTCAGCATTAAACGCGGTACGACAATGGGACTGGTAGGAGAGTCTGGATGTGGAAAATCAACGACAGGCCGTACGCTTTTAAGATTGATTGACAAGACAGACGGAGAAGTGAAATTTAACGGACAAGATATTTATAAACTGGATAAAAAACAGATGAGAAGCTTGAGAACAAAAATGCAGATCATCTTTCAGGATCCATATTCTTCTCTTTCTCCAAGACTTCCAGTAGGAGAGATTATCGGAGAGGCAGTCAGAGAACACAACCTCGTTCCAAAGGAAGAGTTTGATGATTATATCACAAAAATTATGAGCGAGTGCGGACTTCAGGAATATCACAAAGACCGTTATCCTCATGAGTTCTCAGGCGGTCAGCGTCAGAGAATCTGTATTGCAAGAGCGCTTGCTTTAAATCCAGAGTTTATCGTATGTGATGAGCCGGTATCTGCGCTTGACGTTTCCATTCAGGCACAGATTATCAACTTATTGAAAGATCTTCAGAGAGATCGTAATTTAACTTATTTATTTATCTCTCATGACCTTTCTGTTGTAGAGCATATTTCTGATACGATTGGCGTTATGTATCTGGGAGGTCTGGTGGAGACGGGAGAGACAAAAGATATTTTCTCTAATCCTCTTCATCCATATACACAGGCATTGTTCAGCGCAATTCCGATGCCAGATCCAAACTTGAAGAGAAATCGTATTATTCTGGAAGGAAGTATTCCATCTCCTGCGAATCCTCCGAAGGGATGTAAATTCCATACAAGATGCAGTAAATGTATGGAGAAATGTAAGACAGAAGCGCCACAGCCAAAAGATATGGGCAATGGACACGTTGTTCGCTGTCATCTGTATGACTAAATAAAAAAACAGACGGGAGGGCTGTTGCAGTGCATGGTAAAACGGCATTGCAGCGGTCCTCCTGTTTTAAAATTTTAAAAATGAAGAGAGGAGAGAAATCTTGAGCAAAAAAGAAAAATTTGAAGACGATGGACGGCAGATCGCTAATATGAACATCGAGGGAATGCCATGGTATGATAAAGAACGTGCAATGCGGGAGCAAATGGGGAGCGATATTCCTCAGGAAATCAAGACCGAAAAAAGAAAATCGCCGATTGATGAACTGACAAGAAAAGAACGCTGGGTATTATATAGGAGCGTAATGGCAGCTTGTCTTGTCATTGGATTAATTTTTGTAGGAGCAGCCTTTTTATTTATCTTATTTTGTGTGTATGTATGGCTTTAAACGATTGAAAAAATTTTTAAATACCGTGATGCAAAACTGCCGAATTTTTGAAAATACAATAGATAAGAAAATACAGAAATGTCGAACTTGTAAAAATACAATAGATAAAAAGATTCAGAACTGTCGAACTTGTAAAAATACAATAGATAAAAAAATGCAGAAATCTCATCTGGAAATTTTCCATCGAGAAGTCTGCATTTTTTATTTGCGGGTTTAAATTTTTGTATAGCGGGTTTTATGTTTCGGTAAGGTAATTTAATTTATAACGAATTTGGATTTATATCATGTTTATGCCTGAATCATTTTTTCAATTTCTTTTTTGGATTTGAGTCCTACGGAGCGGTTTAAAACCTTTCCATCTTTCATGACGATCAGGGTAGGAATACTCATTACGCCGAACTCTTCAGCTAATTCAGGATCTTCGTCAATATTGATTTTTCCAACTTTTACGCTGCCTTTATATTCTTCTGCAATTTTATCTACAACAGGTGAAAACATCTTACATGGCATACACCACGGTGCGAAAAAATCAATCACGACAGTTCCATTTTCTCCTAATACTTCCTGCTTAAAATTATTTTTATTAATCATATATGCTGACATGGCTTTTTGCCCCTTTCTTTTTTTAAGATCTGTATTTGTTTTGATGTCTATAGTATATACAAAAAAAAGGGGTTTGACTGTGACAATGTCACTTTAAAACAAAAAATGACAATTATGATCTTAAGCTTTCAGAGGCGGTATCTCTTAATTTTTGTTCATCCAAAATCAAAATACTGCTGCGGCCAAGTTTTACAATCTTTTCATTTTGAAAATATTTGAGCATTCTGCTGATCACTTCGCGTGCAGATCCAAGATGCTGCGCAATCATCTCATGTGTCATTTTCAGCTCATTTGTCTCTTGAAACTCCATCTCTTCGACGAGAAACGCAGCCAGTCTTGAGTCGAGGCGTTTATATAAAATCTGATCAAATAGCCACATGACATTTGAAAAACGTGAAGCCATCAGTTCATTCGTATAATTTGCAACGGCTGCGGATTCTTTCATCAACTGCTGATAAATTTTAGGCGGAATATGATACAAGATACAATCCGTATCGGCAGAGACAGCGATATCGAATTGAATGCTGCTCATAATACAAGATGCTGAAAAAAGACAGATATCTCTCTCAAGCAGGCGATACAGCGTGATCTCGCGTCCCTCATCTGAAATCGTATATACTCTTAACTGACCTTTTTGAACGACAAACAATCCAACACAGTCCTCCGCTCCATTATGTAAGATCGTTCCTTTCGGAACTTTTTTCTCACGGATGGAATATGCCAGTCGATTTTGCTGTTCTTTTGTAAGATGTTTCCAAAAAGGAAAATATTCATGAATCTCCATAAGCGTTCTCCGTTTTTTATTTTATTATACACAGGATATGATTTCTTTTCCAGTTCAGAATCTGTTTTCTTCCCCCTGTTTTTTTACTGATTGCCATGATATAATGAAAAAAACATTTTTATATCTATTTTTTCAGGAAAGGACTCTCAATTTTATGAATCTTTTTGATATTATCGGTCCTATTATGGTAGGACCTTCTAGTTCTCATACAGCGGGCGCTGTGCGTATCGGTCTGATTGCCCGAAAATTGATGGGAGAACCGATTCAAACAGCGACAATCGGTCTGCATGGCTCTTTTCGCGCAACAGGAAAAGGACATGGAACAGACCGCGCATTGATTGCAGGACTTCTGGGGATGGAACCGGATGATATCCGCATCCCGCAGAGTTTTTCTTTTGCAAAAGAAGCCGGCTTAGATTTTGAATTTTTAAGCACAGATCTTAGAAATGTTCATCCAAATACGGTATTATTAAAAATGAAAGGAATAAGCGGACGCACAATGGAAGTGATGGCTTCTTCGATTGGAGGAGGCAGAATCCAGATCTGTCAGATTGACGGGCTGGAGGTTCACTTCAGCGGTGAGATGCCTACACTGATTGTTCACAATATTGATCAGCCGGGCTATGTGACAGAAGTTACTTCTGTGCTGGGAAGCAAACACATCAATATTGCAACGATGCAGCTTTACCGTGATATTCGAGGAGGAAATGCAATTATGGTTATTGAATGTGATGAAGATATTCCTTCTATTGTCATTCAATGGCTGGAACAGATGCACGGTGTCTTAAAAGTAACCTATCTCAATTTGGAGGGCAGTCATGAGTTTTAGATCTTTAGCAGAAATTTTAGAACAATCAGAGCAGAAGAAAAAAGCATTTTGGGAGATTGTAGTGGAAGACGATATGATAATGCGTCAGGTATCAAAAGAAAATTCTTTTTCCAAAATGAATACGATGTATCAGGCGATGAAAGAAGCAGATCTGTCTTACGATGCTTCTCTGCGTTCCGCAAGTGGTCTTGTCGGAGGAGACGGACAGAAAATTTTGGAGGCGGCTGAAGAGAAATCCTTATTTTGCGGTGATTTTCTCTGCCGTGTGATGGCAAGAGCCGTTAAGATGGGGGAGTCTAACGCTTGTATGCGCCGGATTGTGGCAGCGCCGACAGCCGGTTCTTGCGGTGTTTTGCCGGCTGTTTTATTGACGTGTGAAGAGGAAAGAAAGATACCAAATGAGAAAATGCTCGAAGCTCTTTTTGTGGCGGCAGGAATCGGAGAAGTCATTGCAGCCAGAGCGTTTATTTCAGGGGCAGAAGGCGGATGTCAGGCGGAGATAGGATCTGCCAGCGCTATGGCAGCAGGGGCTGTGGCATATCTGAATGGGGGCGGTAATGAGGAGATCGTTCATGCAAGCGCATTAGCCTTAAAAAATCTGCTTGGACTTGCGTGCGATCCGATTGCGGGTCTTGTGGAAGTCCCTTGTGTAAAAAGAAATGTGATTGGAGCGGTCAATGCCGTCACAAGCGCAGATCTTGCAATCGCAGGAGTTCGATCTGCTGTTCCGGCAGACGAAGTGATTGATGCGATGCGTGATATCGGCATTCAAATGCCACGTTCCATCCGTGAGACGGGAGAAGGAGGATTGGCAGGAACGCCGACAGGACTGAAAATCACACAGGATTTGATGTGATACGTCAAAATCATTTGATAAGAAAATAAATGATCCTATCATAAAAGAATCATAAAACAAATAAAAATCCTTCCTAATCAGAAATTATTGTTTGATAGGAAGGATTTTTGAATTTTATTGATTTTTGAAATTTACTGTTCCATCTGCGCGCACCATTTTTCAAGATCATCCTTTCGCATAGTACCGGATACTCTTTTTTGGGCTTTTCCATTTTTTAAAAGAAAAAATGTCGGCACAGACATAACCTGAAATTCTCTTGCTAAAGTGGGATATTTCTCAACATTCACCTTGCCTATTTTACAGTTGGGATGTTCCGCGCAGAGCGATTCCAGCACGGGAGCCATTGATTTGCAAGGTCCGCACCATGGCGCGTAGAAATCTACGATGACAGGCTGATCGCTGTGCATGACATGATGTTCAAAATTTTGTTCGGTCAATTCTAAAATTTCCATATACGTCCTCCATAGATTTAAAAACATATTTGATCTCTCATATCAATTTTTTTAGTTAAGAGAGTTTTTAAAAAATGAAAATGTCTAAGAGAGTATGAGATCAAATCGGATACAATTTATTTACTTCTGTAGTATTTGCGGTTTTTATATTTTTATACAAAGTTTCTTTATCGTTGTGAACGGGTCTAAATATGAATAATTATAAAAATCTTAAAAATATTCTATAAAATTTTCGTAGAATAAGACAGATAAATATGATATAGTAAAACTATAAATCTCATTTTAGGAGGAACGATTATGAAAAAAAGATTTTTATCGATTAGCGCTGTTTTAGGAACAAGTTTCCTGCTTTTGACAGGATTTGACAATGCCGCTACACCGGAAAGTATTTTTCAGGATTCTATTTCAGCAATGCAGAATATCTCATCCTTTGATATGAACGCAGCATTAGATATGATTTTTAATATAGAAATGATTACAGGAAGCGGTGAGGATGCGATCCCTACAAATATTGGAACAGGAATAAGCGGAAATTTTGGAATGAAAGTTGCTGAAGATAGTGGAATGGCCATGAATATGAACATGGATGTGGCAGCAATGGGAGTGACTGAGTCCATGGGTATGGAAATGTATGGTACGCCAAACGGTGAGATGTATGATCTTTACACTTACGATTCCGAGAGTGATATGTGGCTGTATGAACAGGGGCTTCAATCAGAAGTACAGCCTGGAATCAATGAAATCATGGATTCTTTTAAAGCGCAAGATGCTCAGGAAAATGGAATGTTAGAAGAGTTTTCCGGTCTTGATTTTGTTTTATCCGATGAGCTTGTCACAGTAAATGGAATTTCTTGCTATGAATTGAAAGCAACAATGGATAGTTCCGCGCTCGGAGAAAATGGAAATTCTATAATGGATCTGTTTGGTCAGTATGCCATGACAGAACAAGATGAGTTAATGTCTGAGTATATGATGAATGGACTTCATGCGGATCTTACTTATTATGTGGCAGCTGATACAAAATTGCCTGTTCAGATTTTAATGGATATGAGTCAGACAGATATGTCAGCGTATGCTGAGCTGATGAATGATTCGATCGCGCAGCAGATGGGAGACGCTTCAAGCGCTGAAGCCGCAGAAATTTCTGTCAATGTTTCATTAAATCCATGCACGATTACACTCAATATGGACTTTAACAATACGCCAAGCATCACCGTTCCAGAAGAAGCTATCTTAGCAGTACAAAACAGCGAGACAGAGGTATCTTCTGTAAATTAAACACGATGTAAAACTTGGGGAAGGGGTGATTCTATGAAGAAAAAGTATATCGCCGCTCTTCTTTTAGGCAGCAGCTTTTTCATGCTTTCTGGTTTTGACTCAAAATTGACTCCTCAGGAGATTTTAGAAACCTCTGCGGAGGCAGTGGACAGTATCGGTGAATTAAATTCGATAAACGCAAATATGCAATGCCGAATGAGAACGGATGTGTCGTTCTCTTCAAAAGATGATTCAAAAGATGCTTACATTCCAGCGGTATCCACGGCCGTTTTAAATAACATAAGCGGAAACTTTACCATCTTAGATGACAGTTCTGTGGGAGTGGATATGAAATGGAAAATTGTAGTTCCAGGTGAACAGGATACTTTATCGCTTCGTTTTTATCGTTTTCTTGGCAGAGATGGTTTTCAGAATTATTTCTACAACAGTGTAGAGGATGAGTGGATAAAGACCGTTTTTCCAGAGGAGATCGATGAACAGTTGATGGACGCTATACAGTACGGATTTTCAGCTTTTATCGGAGAAAACACAGGTCTGTTTTTGCCGGAAGGAAAGCTGGAGGCTGAAGATCTCTTAGCTTATCTGCCACAAGAGATGTATTCTGAGCAGGAAATAGAAAAATTGGAAGATATCTATGAACAGTTTTTCACTGTGATGCAAATAAAAGCAGATCGTGTCACCGTCTCACCTCTTCCAACAGAGATTGACGGAGCTGTCTGCTATAAACTAGAACAGAATGTTTCATATGATATAGAGGGATTGGCAGATCTGTTAGAACAGTTTTGTATGGATAGGAATGAGGCATCTTCAGCAGAAGCGTCAGAAGAGCTGTGTGAAGAGGAGATGGCAGATCTGTACATGATTTGTGATTTAGCAGAAGAGCTGATCGACGATATTTCGATTAAGAAGACGTGTTATATTGATGACACTACGTTTATGCCTGTCAAAGAGACCATGGATATGGGCGGATTGGATTTCTCTTCTTTCTTCCAAAAACTGGCAGAATGGTCTGTGGAAGATGAGATGTATGGTTTGGATTCAGAACAAGATGCGGCGATTCCAAAGATCGGAATTTCTATGCCAGAGTATAAGGTGGAGATTTCATATCAATTAAATGAGGCAGACGAGATCAAAATTCCAGCTGCTGCATTGTCTGCAGGCGAAATAGAAACAGAAACAAAAATGGAATCAGAAATGGAATCCGAACTAGAATAATCGAATAGAGAAAAGAAAAAACGGGATGGTATTTTTTACCATCCCGTTTTGACGGAGAGTGTGGGATTTGAACCCACGTGCCCAGAAAGGACAACTGCATTTCGAGTGCAGCTCGTTATGACCACTTCGATAACTCTCCATAATTTTTAAAACAATCTATAAAACCGACTGCATTAAATAGTATACCATAAATTTACAAAAATGCAAAAGATTTCTTTTTCGATTTCAAAAAATTAGAAGAGTTCGGTGTCTTTTATCGTTTGATACCTTGATCGATCTCTTGAGCCCACATTTGGAGATCATAGGCGTTTCCGTCAAATAGTTTTAAGATCGTTCCATAAGGAGCGGCATCATTTGCAAAAGCATTTGCCTCATCGGTATCAACGTGCATGGCAAGCTTAAAAGACGGGCTGACACGAACGACAACGTCTGCGAAAATTAAGGCACGTTCAAAACTTTGGGTGATCACAAAAACATCGTCATTGTCTTTTAAGTTCATACGGATTGCCTGATCAGGAGTCATGTGGATATGACGTTTTGCCACAATGACTCCTTTTTCAATATTTAAAGATGAAGAAGAGCTGATCAGGGTACATCCAGGAGTCCCTTCAATCGAACCGGACTGACGGATGATTCCTGGTACGCCTAATTTTCTTGCATCTGTCATGGAGATCTCGATTTGCGTATCGGATCGGAAAGGGCCAAGGATGGCAACATTTTCAAAAGAACCTCTAGGACCTTGGATAGTCAGACGTTCTTTTGCAAGAAACTGCCCTGGCTGGCTTAGTTCTTTGACAAAAGTTAATTCAGCACCAGAACCAAAAAGTGCTTCAAAGTCTTCCTTTGAGACATGAATATGGCGGGCAGATGTCTCAATAGGAATTTTTCGTGGCATAGTATTTTCCTCCTTATATGACAGAAATTTTTAATTATATGATACGGGATGAAAGAATGTTGGTCAAGCGATAAAAAGAGAAAAAGAAAATTGGAAAGTATTGTGGTAAGAACAAAAATATTATATAATAAATTATTATATAAATTAGAAAACGAGGTGTTTTTAAACTATGAAAAGAATTGGGTTATTGACAAGCGGCGGTGACTGTCAGGCTTTAAATGCAGCGATGCGTGGCGTTGTAAAAGGGCTGTCCTCAAATCTGCCTGAGAAAGAGCTGGAAGTGTACGGATTTTCAAATGGATATAAGGGACTGATCTATGGAGATTACCGTATGTTGACCTCAAAAGATTTTTCAGGTATCCTGACAAAAGGCGGAACAATCTTAGGATCTTCAAGACAGCCGTTTAAAATGATGCGTGTTCCAGATGAGAAAGGTCTTGATAAAGTAGAGGCAATGAAACAGAATTATTATAAACTGCGTCTGGACTGCCTTGTAATTTTGGGAGGAAATGGAACTCAGAAGACAGCGAATCTGTTGCGCGAAGAAGGACTGAATGTCATTCATCTGCCAAAGACGATTGATAATGATATCTGGGGAACAGATATGACTTTTGGATTCCAGAGTGCAGTCAATATAGCAACCGATGCGATTGACTGTATCCATACGACAGCATCTTCTCATAACCGTGTTTTCATTGTAGAAGTTATGGGTCATAAAGTTGGATGGCTGACACTTCATGCTGGAATCGCAGGTGGAGCAGATATCATTTTGATTCCGGAAATCCCATATGATATTGATAAGGTCATTGCAGCGATCAACAAGAGAACACAGGCAGGAAAAGGATTTACCATTCTGGCTGTGGCAGAGGGAGCAATCTCAAAAGAAGATGCAAAATTATCCAAAAAAGATCTGAAAGAGAAATTAAAGAAAAAAGCACATCCGGCTGTATCCTATGAGATTGCAGCAGCAATTCAGGAAAGAACCGGAATTGAAGTGCGCGTGACCGTTCCGGGACATACGCAAAGAGGAGGAAGTCCTTGTCCATATGACCGTGTTCTGACAACAAGACTGGGAGCAGCAGCAGCAAAATTGATCTTAAATGATGAATATGGATACATGGTCGGCATTGTAAATGGAAAGACGAAAAAGATTCCTCTTGAGGAAGTAGCTGGAAAACTGAAAATGGTATCACCAGACGCACAGATCGTAAAAGAAGCAAAAATGATAGGCATTAGCTTTGGTGATTAAAAAGTCAGGAAAGATAGGAGAACCATGAAATGAGCTATACTGCTTTATACAGAAAATTCCGACCAAGTGAATTTGATGATGTCAAAGGTCAGGATCATATCGTGACAACACTGAAAAACCAGATTAACGCCAATCGAATCGGACATGCGTATTTATTTTGTGGCACAAGGGGAACTGGTAAGACAACCATAGCGAAGATTTTTGCAAAAGCAGTAAATTGCGAACATCCTATAAATGGAAGTCCCTGTAATGAATGTGAGACATGCAAAGCCATCACATCAGGGACTTCCCTGAATGTGATCGAGATGGATGCAGCTTCCAACAATGGAGTGGACAATATCAGAGAGATTAAAGATGAAGTCACTTATTCCCCTACGATGGGAAAATATAAAGTCTATATCATTGATGAAGCGCATATGCTTACCCCAGGAGCTTTTAATGCACTGTTAAAAACACTGGAAGAGCCGCCGTCCTATGTCATCTTTATTTTGGCTACCACAGAGGTTCACAAAATTCCAGTCACGATTCTGTCACGATGCCAGAGATACGATTTTAAAAGAATTTCATTAAATGTGATCAGCGACCGCTTGCGGGAGCTGATGGATAGAGAAAATATTGAGGTAGAAGAAAAAGCGATCCGTTATATTGCAAAAAAAGCAGACGGAGGAATGAGAGATGCACTCAGTCTGATGGAACAGTGCATTTCTTTTTATCTTGGACAGAAACTGACATATGAGAAAGTTCTGGAAGTTTTAGGAGCTGTGGATACCGATGTATTCAGCGCTTTTCTGCGAGAGATCTTAAGCGATGACGTGGCAAAAGTGATTGCGCATCTGGAAGAGATTGTGATGCAGGGAAGTGACTTGGGACAGTTTGTAAATGATTTTACCTGGTATATGAGAAACTTGCTTTTAATCAAAGCATCTGATAATATGGAGGAGATTCTGGATGTCTCGGCTGAGAATCTTATTCAGCTCAAAGAAGAGGCAGGAATGATTCGCCAGAATACATTGATGCGTTTTATACGAATTTTTTCAGAGCTGACGAATCAGTTGAAAAATGCTTCCAATAAGAGAATTTTAGTGGAAATGGCTCTGATTAAGTTATGCCGTCCACAGATGGAATATGACAGCGCTTCTCTGCTGGAACGTGTGCGCAGGCTGGAAAAGAAGTTGGAACAGGGAGTCTTTCTGTCGGAGACAAATCTAGGCGCTGTACAAAACAGCAATGCGGACATCGTCAGAAAGCAGGCGAATACGCCGGAATTTTTGGGTGAGACGCAGGCGATGCAGGAAAATACAGTCATGGATAAGGCTGCGCCAAAGGATCTGCAGCAGGTGCAATCAATGTGGAGAAGCATTGTTGCAATGACGAGCGGGAGATTTAAAGTGGTGCTTTCTTCAGCACAGATTAAGTTTAACGCTGCCTCAGAGGACGACAATCGACTGTATGTTGTATTTGCGGATTTTCTGGCGGAACCTTATATTGGCAATCAGGAAAAACAACAGGAACTAGAAGAACTGATTGCAGGAAAAATTGGGAAGAAAGTGGAAGTCAGGATGATGCTTCAGGAAGATGAAGCTCTGACAACAGAAAAGCTTTCAAAAATCAGTGTGGATGAAGCGATTGAACGATTTATCAATACCGATGTAATTGTAGAAGATTTTTAATCTTATGAAAAATCTGCAGTTGTTTTCGCTTAACAATCATTCGCCGTTTGAAAAAGTATTTTTCAACAAGAAAAGAGTAAAATCAATTTTATTTTAGGAGGAAAAAAGATGGCAAAAAGAGGAGGATTTCCAGGTGGAATGATGCCGGGAAACATGAATAATCTGATGAAGCAGGCACAGAAAATGCAGAAACAGATGGAAGAAAATCAAAAAGCGCTTGAGGAGAAAGAATTTACTGCAACTGCCGGAGGCGGAGCTGTGGAAGTGACTGTATCAGGAAAAAAAGAAGTCACCAGAGTAAAACTGCAGGAAGAAGTAGTAGATCCAGATGATATAGAGATGCTGGAAGATTTGATTATGGCGGCCACAAATGAAGCGATGCGTAAAATGGAAGAAGCAGCAGCTTCTACAATGTCAAGACTGGCAGGCGGTCTTGGCGGTCTGGGCGGAGGCTTCCCATTCTAATGGATTACTACAGCAGTTATATCAGTAAATTAATTGAGGAACTGTCAAAGCTGCCGGGCGTTGGTACAAAATCAGCACAACGCCTGGCTTTTCATATCATAAATCGTCCGATGGAAGAAGTAAAAGGGCTGTCAGATGCTATTATTCAAGCAAAAGAAAAGGTGCGTTACTGTAAAGAATGTTATACGCTGACAGATCAGGAAATCTGTCCGATCTGCGCCAATTCTGGGCGTGACCACAGTACGATTATGGTAGTGGAAAATACAAGAGATTTGGCAGCTTATGAGAAGACAGGAAAATTTAATGGTGTTTATCATGTACTGCATGGCGCAATCTCTCCAATGTTGGGAATCGGACCAAACGAGATTAAACTGAAAGAATTGATGAAACGGCTTCAAGGAGAGATCAAGGAAGTGATCATAGCGACAAACTCCAGCTTAGAGGGAGAGACAACGGCAATGTATATCAGCAAACTGATCAAACCGACCGGAATAAAGGTGAGCCGCATTGCAAGCGGAGTACCTGTGGGAGGAGATCTGGAATATATTGACGAAGTGACGCTTCTGCGCGCACTCGAAGGAAGAATTGAACTGTAACCGTATGCGGCAGAAAAGGGAAAAGAAGGAAAGATTGAGGGAATAAAGCTTGATCTTCCGAGAAAAAGCTCTTATAATAGGGTCGCAAGTAATAGCCATAATAGAATAAGGAGAATGAACATGAACAAATTAGAGCTTCAAAAAGTTGCTAATGAGATTCGGAAAGGAATTGTGACAGGTGTACATAGCGCAAAAGCAGGACATCCAGGCGGTTCTTTATCTGCAGCCGATCTTTTTACTTATTTGTATTTTGAAGAAATGAATATTGATCCTAAGAACCCGAAAAAACAAGACAGAGACCGTTTTGTACTCTCAAAAGGTCATACAGCGCCAGGATTATATTCAACATTGGCACAGAGAGGATATTTTCCAACAGAGGATTTAAAAACACTGAGAAAAGTCGGATCTTATCTTCAGGGACATCCTGATATGAAGCACATTCCAGGAATCGATATGTCAAGCGGTTCTCTGGGACAGGGAATTTCAGCGGCAGTTGGAATGGCATTGTCTGCAAAGATTTCCAATGAATCTTACCATGTCTATACCCTGTTGGGAGATGGAGAAATTCAGGAAGGACAGGTATGGGAAGCCGCTATGTTTGCAGGGGCAAATCATCTGGACAACCTGACTGTTATTGTGGATAACAACGGACTTCAGATCGACGGAAGCGTAGAAGAAGTATGCTCTCCATATCCGATTGATAAAAAATTTGAAGCATTTAATTTCTATACAATTTGTCTGGAAGACGGAAACGATTTTGACCAGATCCGCGCAGCATTTGAAGAGGCAAAGACGGTGAAAGAAAAACCAGTTGCGATTATCGCAAAAACGGTAAAAGGAAAAGGCGTTTCCTTTATGGAAAATCAGGTTTCCTGGCATGGAAAAGCTCCAAATGACGAGGAGTATGAGATCGCAATGGCAGAATTAGAAAAGGCAGGTGAAGCATTATGTCAGAAGTAAAGAAAATTGCAACGAGAGACAGTTACGGCAGTACATTAGTGGAACTGGGAGAAAAATACGAAAATCTGGTAGTGCTTGACGCTGATTTAGCGGCTGCCACAAAGACTGGAATGTTCAAAAAAGCATTTCCAGACCGCCATTTTAACTGCGGAATTGCAGAGGGCAACATGGTTGGAATCGCAGCAGGGCTTGCAGCAACTGGCAAAGTGCCATTTGTAAGTTCTTTTGCAATGTTTGTTGCAGGAAGAGCATTTGAGCAGATCCGAAATTCTGTCGGATATCCTCATTTGAATGTTAAAATTGGAGCAAGTCATGCAGGAATTTCTGTAGGAGAAGACGGAGCAACTCATCAGTGTAATGAAGATATCGCATTGATGAGAACCATTCCTGGAATGGTTGTAATCAATCCAGCTGATGACATAGAGGCAAGAGCAGCAGTAAAAGCTGCATTTGAGTATGAAGGACCTGTATATCTGAGATTCGGACGACTTGCCGTTCCAGTTATCAATGATCCAGAAACATACCATTTTGAATTAGGAAAAGGCGTTGTGCTGAAAGAAGGAAAAGATCTGACGATTGTAGCTACAGGACTGACTGTTGCGCCAAGCCTTGAAGCAGCTCAGATGCTGGAAAAAGATGGAGTGAATGCAAAAGTAATTAACATTCACACAATCAAGCCATTGGATGAAGATTTGATCGTGGCAGCAGCAAAAGAGACAGGCAAAGTAGTGACAGTGGAAGAACATTCCATCATCGGCGGACTTGGAAGTGCAGTATGCGACTGTCTGAGCGAAAAAATGCCGACATTGACGAAAAAAATAGGAATCCGTGACGTATATGGAGAATCTGGACCAGCTTTGGAACTGCTTCATAAATATAAACTGGATGCAGAAGGAATCTACAGCCAGATCAAAGAATTTTTAAATAAATAAGATTTTGTGCAGAGGACACTGTACAGTGTAATGTGATGGGAACTGCCGGAAAAACTGAGTATTTCATGAAATCAGTTAAAATCCGGCAGTTTCTTTCTATTAAAAAATAAAATGTCTTTTTTCAGGAAAAAGATTTTGGCAGGACAGGCAGATACCTTTTGCGATACATTCTGCAAGCATCATCACAATGGAAATGCGGGTACTTTGAAGCATGAGATGAGAAAAGCGGTTGTTGATATTGACAATGCCAGTGATGGAGATATCGCCAGCGGATTCTAATGTTTTATTGACACCGGCCCCAGGAGAAAGACTTCCATGCGCCACCGTGATATATCCTTGGTGTTTTTGTGTTCCAAGAGAAGCGTCAATCGCAATTAAAAGACGATCTGGATGATGAGCATAGATGGTGCGCAGTGTTTCTGAGAGATTTAGAGCATGTACAGGGGACTGCAGCGTTCCATAAATGGAAAAATAATCAGGAAGCGCGTCAGAAAGACGACTTCCTATAATAGGGCCGAGGCTGTCGCCAGTCACACGGTCACTGCCGATACATAGAAAGACAGGCGGCAGATTATTTTTATCAGAGCGTTCCTGAAATAAAGTAGTTAAATAAGAGCTAAGGAAAACGGAAGCATTTTTTTTGGATGTATTAATATAATAAGTTTCTTCAGATAACTTTGTATTCATAATGAAAATCCTTTCTTGTTTTTTAAAGTGTATCCAGAAAAAAAGAAAAATATTCTGAAAATAAAAAAGAAAAAGTGTCGAAATATTTTTTAAATCCTGTACATAAAATGATAAATTCTGCAAAGAAAATATGGTAGGATGAGGACAGGAAAGGAGTGGACGGATATGCTGGAAGTAAAATTTAAGGAAGAGAAAAAAAGATCAGAGGAAACGGAAAACAAAAAAGAAGAAGGATTTGATCTTCCAAAGAATGTAAAACAGGTTGGGGAAGTAGAAAAAGAACGGAAACTGTACATAGAAGACTATGTCATCACTTATCTTCAACAACTGACAAAAAATACAGAAGGAACGAAGACGGCAGTTTTTCTGGGGGAAAGAAAAGTACAGAAAGATTGCCATTATCTTTTTATCAGCGGAATATTGGAAATAGAAGACGGTGAATTTGGTGAAGAACAGAAAAAAAAGATGGAAGAAGAGAAAAACAAATATTTCTCTGAATTAAGCAGAATCGGATGGTTTTTATCTGTGCCGGGACAAAAATTGGAGCTGACTGCTGAATTGGAGCGTAAACATCGGGACTTGTTTCCAGAAGAAGATTCGATCTTATTGATACGCGACACCGTAGAGCAGGAAGAAATCTTATTTCTTATGGAAGGAAATATGCTGCGGGATCAGGGAGGATATTACGTTTACTATGAGCAGAATCCAGGGATGCAGGAATATTTGATGGATCATAAGAAGCAGGACTCTGTAGAAGAAGAGACGAAGGAAGATACCGTTATTCAAAGTTTTAGAAAAAAATTTAAACGTCGGCAGGATAGAAAACAAGGGACAGGCACTAGATGGGTATATGGTGCAGGCACAATGCTTGTGATGACCATTTTAGTGATCGGAGTGACGATTATCAATAATTATGATAAGATGAAAAATATGGAAAAAACATTGACGGATATTTCAAAACAAGTGGCAGAAGAACCGGAACAAAACGAGCTTCCTGTCTCAGCACAGAGCAACATTGAGACAGAAAAATTAACAGAACAGCACAGCGAAATAGAATCAGAAGAAATAACAGAGCAACAGACTGAAATAGAGTCAGAGAAGGAAAAGAAAGAGACAGAAAAGATCCAGCAACAGCAAAATGGCGAGGCAGAGTTTGAAATTCAGGCAGAGAGCAAAAAGAGCAAAAAGCGACAGAATGTAGAGACAGAAGAGATAGAGGAAGTATCTGCGCGTCCGTCACAGGCAGTATATATTGTAAAAAACGGGGATACGCTAGCAGGCATTTGTCACAAGTATTATGGAAACCTTGATAAAGTGGAAGAGATCTGCTTATTAAATGATATCACAGATCAAGATGAGATCTGGGCAGGGGATAAGATTGTATTACCATAAAAATGGAATAAAATTTTAGGATTGGTTATCAAAAGTGAGATGAATTGCAACAGAGGTTAAAAAATGATATAATAGACGGAATCCTTTTGGACAATAAAAGGAAAGACAAAGTGATCAGAAAACGATACAGATAAAATAGGCGATCTGCAAAAGCAGAAAAATAAAAGAGATAAAATAGGAAAAAAATGAGTGAAGAAAAAAGTACAGAAGAAAAAAAGATAGAAAAAGAAGAAAAAAAACGTAGCCCTTATATAAACATAATGGAAAGCAGCGATGAAATACGTGATATATCGTATTTAAACAGGTCTTTTTCCGAAAAATTCTTGCGGGGAGTGCAGAAGATAAAAGACATGATTGCAGGTAGAAAAAAATTTTTTATAATATTTGCTGTGATAATGTGCGTGGCAGGATATTTGATTTTAAATAATATGCGCGTATTGAAAAACTATGAACTTGTCAAAACATCAGAGAGGACAGATGTTTTGACAACAAGTTTTGTAGAAATGAATGGGAAACTATTAAAGTATAGCCCAGATGGAGTCGCATATATGGATGGGGATTCCGTTTTGTGGAGCGCAGCATATAGTATGCAGATTCCGATTGTAGATATCTGTGAAAAAATAGCCGTTGTAGGGGAACAGAAAGGATCACAGGTTTATATTTACAGTGCAGACAAAGGGCAGATCGGATACTTTCAGACGCTTCTGCCAATTCAAAAAGTAAAAGTTGCCTCTCAAGGAGTGGTAGCCGCCGTGTTAGAAGATGGCGAAGTGACTTGGATTAATTTATATGATACCGATGGAAATGAGATTGCAAAGCATAGAACGTCTGTGGCAGAGTCAGGGTATCCGATTGATGTGTCAATTTCTCCGGACGGACAAAAATTAGCGGTTTCTTTTTTGAGAACAACAAAAGGCGTGATGAATACAAAAATTGCTTTTTACAATTTTGGATCAGTAGGAAAAGCGCAATCGAATAATGAAATGAACAGTGAGATTTATGAAAATACAGTTGTTCCGAAAGTAGCATATCTCAATAATACAAAGGCAGTTGCGTTTCGGGATAACGGATTTACCATATATGAAGGAAAACAGATTCCTGAAAAACAGGCAGAAGTAAATATGGATCAGGATATTATCAGTATTTTTTACGATGATGAATCATTAGGATTTGTATTTCAGAGTGACCTTTCAGAACATAAATATAAGATACAGCTCTATAATCTAAAAGGCAAGAAAACGATGGAACAATATGTGGATCAAAAATTTCAGAATATTAAATTAAGCTCTGGAAAAATTATTTTATATGATACCGATACTTTTTGTATATACAGCAAACAGGGGAGAAAAATATTTGAAGGAAAGTATCGAGAACAGATTACAGATATCATAAAAATATCAGGATTCCGAAAATATCTTGTCATCACAAAGGGAAGTATGGATCAGGTCAGACTGAAATAGAAAGGACGAAAGCAGAATGAACATATTAAGCATCATCATTTTATTGGTAGTTTTATTATTTATGCTGCGAGGGTATCGAAAAGGGCTGGTGAAAATGGTTGCCTCCATGACGACACTAATCCTTGCTATTTTTCTAGTTAGTATCGCTACGCCGCATATTTCAAATCTTTTGAAGACACATACACCGGTGTACGAGATCATTGAGGGGAAATGCGAAGAGTTGATCCAGAATGGAACAGAACAGGTCAGCAGTAAAATAGAAGAGACGGAATGGATTGAAAATTTGAAAATTCCTAGCTTTTTGCAGGAAATGATAAAAGAAAATAATAACACGGTCTCTTACAAAAAAATGCAGGTGGACAATTTTAGAGAATATATTTCACATTTTCTTGCCACAATGATTTTGAATGTACTTTCCTATATCATAACATTTATTGTGGCGCTGATTGTGATTAAATTGATTGTCGGAGCATTAGGACTGTTGACGCATCTGCCAGTGATTCACAGCATGAACCGGATTTTAGGCGCAGCCATGGGGCTGATTCAGAGTTTAATTTTGATATGGCTGTTTTTATTGGTCGTAACTCTTTTTGGAAATACAGAGTGGGGAGATTATATTATGAGAATGATCAATGACAGCTCTGTTTTGACAGCTTTATATGATGCGAATATCTATATAGGGATTTTTGATAACATTATGAAATTTTTTGTATAATAGGGATTGACAAAATAAAAAAAGGGTGCTAATATAAAGATCCACCGTGTGATGCGGTGGGTCATTTTTTTTGAAAAAATCAACACTGAAAAAAATAAATAAAAAAAGTGTTGACAAAGTAAAAAAGAGATGATATACTAACAAAGTCGCGTGTGAGACGGATGAAAAGAACTGAAAAAAATAAATAAAAAAAGTTCTTGACAAACAGAAAACACTGTGATAAAATATAAAAGCTGTCACAGAGAACAGCAAAGAACATTGATAACTGAACAGTGAAAC
>CBCTVZ010000024.1:0-24413 GCA_965150505.1 uncultured Robinsoniella sp.
GACTGTAAATCTGCTGGCAACGCCTTCGGTGGTTCGAATCCACCACCATCCATTTAAAAAATAATATCGCGGGGTGGAGCAGTCTGGAAGCTCGTCGGGCTCATAACCCGAAGGTCGTAGGTTCAAATCCTGCCCCCGCAATTTTTAATGCCATAATCTAAGCCCAGATAGCTCAGTAGGTAGAGCAGAGGACTGAAAATCCTCGTGTCACTGGTTCGATTCCGGTTCTGGGCATTATGGGGTATTAGCTCAGTCGGTAGAGCACTTGACTTTTAATCAAGTTGTCCGGGGTTCGAATCCCCGATGCCTCATCAATGAAGAAAGCGAGTACGATAAAAGTACTCGCTTTTTTGCTATTCAGAAATTTTAATCCCTATTGCGTTGGTAAATACCATGATAATATTATCATGAAAAAAATTTTACAGCAAAATTTGCATATTTTTATACTGTTTGGAAATAAAATATCAGAGAAGAGAAAAAATAGGTAAGATGATAAATGAAATTTTTGTCATGGATTTCGGAGATGATGATTCCATTTCTGATTTTTTATATTGTGGGATATGGAATGATTAGCAAAATACAGGTTTATGACGTATTTTGTGAAGGCGCAAAAAAAGGATTGGCTACAGCCGTAAAAATTATGCCGACAATGATTGGATTGCTGGCAGGGGTAGGGATTTTGCGTGCCTCTGGATTTTTAGATTTTTTTGCAGGAATCATCGGAAATATAACGAAAACAGCAGGATCGCAGCTGGCACCGATTGCCATTGTCAGAATGTTTTCTAACAGCGCTGCGACGGGGTTACTGCTTGATCTGTTTCAGAGCAGTGGAGTAGATTCTTTTGCGGGACGGGTGGCCGCTATTATGATGAGCAGTACAGAGACGATTTTTTATACAATGAGTATTTATTTTGTGACAGCAAAAGTGACAAAGACAAGGTATACTCTTTTAGGAGCTCTCATTGCTTCCATGGCAGGAATGATCAGTAGCGTTTTTCTTGCAGGAATGATGGGGTAAATTGGTTTGGAAACAATGTAACGCAGCGGCGATCCAGAGTAATTAGATGTTCGTCTTTTAACTTTTTTATTTCTCTCATCATGGCGCTACGGTCCACAGAAAGATAATCTGCAAGAGTACTTAGAGAAAATGGAAGCTGAAAAGAGTTAGAGCCACAGTGAGAAGCTGTCAATGAAAAATAACAAAGCAATTTTTCTCGTGTTGTTCTTTGACTTAACACTTCAAGCCGTTCTGTGAGATGGACGGCTTTTTGCGTGATCAAAAGCAAAACATTATTTACAAGAAGACTGTGCCAAGGACAGGCTTTGGAACAGCGTTTAATAAGACATTGATAATCAATATATTGAACGGAGCAAGGTTTTGCGCTAATGACCTGAATGAAGGATACAGAAGATGGAACAATGGCGAGCATTTCTCCAAAAATATCTCCAGATTCCAAACGTTCTAAGATGGTCTGATGGCCGTCGTAATGAGTTCGTACGATTAAAACCTCGCCTTGTAAGATAATTCCAATTTTGGAACTTCCTTTATCATACGTTGTAATTACCTCATTGGCGGAATATTTTTTTTTATGACTTTGAAAACACTCCATCATCTTGTCAAATTGTTCTTGAGTGATATTTTGAAAAATACCTGAAGATAAATACATGAAAGACCTCCTGAAAAATTCTTAAAATGTTGTATATGCAACAGATTTTAAAAGCGATTATGAATATAATAGAAACAAGTAGTAAAACTATATGGTATCATAATGTTTTACAAAGTAAAATTTTTATGTGATTCTAATAAAAAATAGAAAAAAGAATAAACTGTTCTTTTAATGAACAGAAGCGACAGAAAAATAAAAAATACTGTCATTTCATTCTTTATTATAAAACAAAGAAAGGCTAAGGTGAAGTAATTATGAAAAAATATGTTTGTGAACCATGTGGATATGTTTATGACCCAGAAGTAGGAGATCCAGATAGCGGAATCGCAGCAGGAACTGCATTTGAAGATTTACCAGATGATTGGACATGCCCAATCTGCGGAGTAGGAAAAGACGACTTTACACCTGAAGAATAATAAAGGGAGGCACAGGGGATGAGTATTGTATTGGAAAAGGATTTGTTGACAGGTAATGAACTGATTGACTCTGAGCATAAAGAACTGATTGATCGAATCAATAAATTAGTAGACAGCTGTGAAAGTGGAAAAGAAAAGACAACAGCAGTAAGAACCCTTGATTTTCTGATGGATTATACCGAATTTCATTTCAGAGATGAGGAAAAACTTCAGGAAGAATCTGGATATCCTGAGATTGAAAATCATAAACTTCAGCACAAAGTTTTTGAAAAAGCGGTTAATGAGCTGAAAGAAATGCTGGAAGAAGAGGAAGGACCGACAGAGGCCTTCGTAGCAGCTGTAAATAAAAATATTACAGAGTGGTTCTTAAATCATATTCAGGTATGGGATAAGAAAGTTGCAGAGCATGTAAAGGGTTGAGTACAGAGAATGAAAATATTAAAATTAAGAGATGATTTTTACTGGACAGGAATTGTAGATGACAATTTGAGAGTATTTGATATTATCATGTACACAGAATTTGGAACAACATACAATTCCTATGTGATGAAAGCAGGAGATAAAACTATTTTGTTTGAAACTGCAAAAGCAAAATTTTTCGATGATTATATTGAAAAATTAAAAGAGATTACAGATATCAATAAAATAGATTATCTGGTTGTCAATCATACAGAACCGGATCATGCAGGTAGTGTAGAAAAGCTGTTGGATTTGAATCCTCAGTTAAAAATTATTGCTACAGGATGCGCAGTCGGATTTTTAAAGGAAATTGTAAATCGTGATTTCTGCGCAATCACTGTGAAAGATAATCAGAGAATGAAAATCGGAGATAAGACACTTCGCTTTTTATCTGTACCAAATCTGCATTGGCCTGATACAATGTACACTTATGTGGAAGAGGAACAAATTCTTGTAACATGCGATTCCTTCGGGTCTCATTACGGATTTCATGACGTTTTGCTCAGTAAGGTGACAGATTGGGAAGGATATATGAGAGCAACAAAATATTATTTTGACTGCATCATTGGACCTTTCAAACCTTATATGCAAAAAGCGCTGAGCAGAGTGAGAGAACTTGATCTCTCCATGATCTGTACAGGACACGGTCCTGTCATAGACAGTAAAATAGATTTTATTTTAAACACATACGAACAGTGGTGTACCGTTGTTAATCCAAACAAAAAGAAGACTGTGATCATACCATATGTCAGCGCATATGGATATACGGCGCAGCTTGCTGAAAAAATTTCAGAAGGAATTAAGGACAGCGGAGATATTGACGTACGCAGTTATGATATGGTGACAGCTGACCAAGCGAAAGTTTTAGAAGAGCTGGGATTTGCAGATGGAATTTTATTTGGAACACCTACGATTGTAGGCGAGGCATTGAAGCCGATCTGGGATCTGACAACATCCATCTTCGCAGGAACACATGGCGGAAAACTCGCCAGCGCGTTTGGAAGTTATGGATGGAGCGGTGAAGGAGTTCCTCATATCATGGAACGTCTGAAACAGTTGAAGATGAAAACGACAGACAGCTTCCGCGTTCGGTTTAAACCAGGAGAAAATAATCTGATTGATGCGTACAATTATGGATATAATTTTGGTTGTCTGCTTCAGGATAAAGAAAATCCAAACAAATCAAAATCTGGAAGAAAGAAACTTGTAAAATGTCTTGTATGCGGAGAGATTTTTGATGCTTCTCTTGAAATCTGTCCTGTATGCGGTGTGGGAAAAGAAAATTTTGTCCCTGTAGAGCAGGAAGAAGTAGAATATCGCAAAGATACAGAAAACTTCTATGTGATCATTGGAAATGGAGCGGCTGGTCTGCAGGCAGCGAAAGCAATCAGAGAGCGTGATAAGACAGGTTCTGTGGTTATGATTTCAAATGAACCATACTCGACGTACAATCGTCCAATGCTGACAAAATCCATGGTGGCAGGACTCAGCGCAGAACAGATTGCAGTGGAGGACGCTTCTTGGTATGAGCAGAATCAAATTTATCAGATTTTGGACAAAGAAGCAGTTGCGATTGATACAAATACAAAAGAAGTCAAATTTGCAGATGGTAGTGGGGTAAAATATACAAAATTAATTTACGCTGCTGGTTCTGAATGTTTCATTCCTCCGATTGAGGGAAGAGAAAAAGCAGAAGTAATTGCAATCCGCAGATTGGCAGATATACAGAAAATAGAAGCATTACTGCCTAAGGTAAAGAATGTTGTTGTAATCGGAGGCGGTGTTTTAGGACTGGAAGCTGCATGGGAATTGAAAAAAGCACAGTGTAAAGTAAATGTGCTGGAGGCAGGAAACCAGTTGATGGGACGCCAGTTAGACGATGCGGCAAGCGAGATGCTCAAAGCAATCAGCGAAGCAAATGATATTCAGATTCATACAGGCGCACAGATTGTATCCATTGAAGGAGAAGATCATGTGACAGGTGTGAAGCTGAAAAATGGAGACGTACTTCCAGCAGAACTTGTGATTGTATCAGCAGGTGTGCGTGCCAATACAGCGATTGCAAAAGAAGCAGGAATAGAGGTTGACCGCGCTGTTGTTGTAAACAGTAAGATGGAAACAAGCGTGGAAGATATCTATGCGTGCGGAGATTGCGCTCAGTATCAGGGTGTCAACTATGCAATCTGGCCTCAGGCTTTGGAACAGGGCAAAACAGCAGGAGCAAATGCGGCAGGCGATTATACAGAGTATGAACAAGTACCGGCTGCGCTGACATTCCATGGAATGAATACGGCATTGTTTGCAAGCGGAGATAATGGAAAACGCCCTGATGTCAGCTATAAGACAGTGGAAATGAAAGATCCAAGCAAGAAACAGTACGAAAAACTGTATTTCTTCAATAACCGTCTTTGCGGTGTGATTTTAATTGGAGATCTGTCAAGAATGGCTGAACTTTCAATCGCACTGGAGAAAAAAGCTTCTTTTCAGGAAGTTGTGAAATAGATTCGTATAGAATAGAATAAAACGAAATAGAATATTGAATATTGTAAATTTTTTAAATAAAAATTTAGTATAAAACTGCCGGAAGAATATCAAAGACCGATATCCTTCCGGCAGTTTTTTTAGCCGATTCCTTTATAGATGATGCCTAAAATAAATACAATGATTGTCAGAGGAACATAAATATATTTTGCTACCACTTTAAACCATGTAGGAAGAGGTTTTTTTCTTCCAAGATTTAACTCGGCTGCAATTTTCTTATAGCCAAGTATATAGTAGATGGATATTGCGCCGAAAAGCGCACCAAAAGGAACAACGAGAATCGTGATGAAATCCATCCATGTTCCGACTTTTGGTTCTGCCTCTAAGAAGATTCCCACACCGAGGCAGATAAGACCGCATAAAATTACGGCAAATTTTCTTTCTAATTTGAATTTGTGCTGCCAGCTCTCAATTACCGCTTCAAACATATTGATGAGTGAAGTGATTCCGGCAAAAGAGACGGATAAGAAGAAAATAACGGCGAACAGTCTACCAGCTGGCATCTGGCGGAAGATCTCTGGAATGGTAAGGAACATCAGAGATGGACCGGCATTTGGCTGAATCTGGAAAGCAAATACAGCAGGCATGATGGCAAGCGCTGCCAGAAGCGCCGCAACTGTGTCAAAAAATGCGGTGCGCATAGATGCTTTCGTGATATCTTCTTTCTTATCAAGATAAGATCCATAGACGATCATACCAGAACCTGTAATGGACAGTGAGAAAAATGCCTGCCCCATTGCCATAACCCAAGTATCTATCCTTGTCAGAGCTTTCCAGTCAGGAATAAATAAAAATTCATATCCGGCTGAAGCGCCTGGAAGCATTGCAACACGGACTGCCAAAACAGCAAAAAGCAAAAAGAAAACAGGCATCATGATTTTGTTTGCTTTTTCAATTTGTTTGACCGATCCAGTCAAAAGAATGACGATTGTAATTACAATGACAAGAACGTGCCAAGGAATGCTTCCAAAATCACCAGTTGCCTGTGAAAAAAATTCACTGGAAGGCTGTGTAAAAATACTATTTGTAACACTGCCGAATAAAGAACGGACAACCCATCCAATAATGATGGAATATCCAACCGCAATACCAAGAGAGCCAAGAAGTGGAATCCAGCCCATTACTTTTCCAACTTTTTCTTTGTTGCGGCTTTTCCAACAGAGTTCATAAGAGCCGAGCGTACCAGTACGCGCCATTCGGCCGATACCAAATTCAGCGGACAGCCCAGTCAGACCGAACAGGCAGATAAAAAATAAATAAGGAATTAAAAATGCAGCGCCTCCATATTGTCCAAGACGATATGGAAACATCCAGATATTTCCCAGTCCTACAGCAGAACCTACACACGCCAGGACAAAGCCAAAAGAAGTGGTAAAACTGCCATTTTTATGGGAAGTATGCTGTTGATTACTCATGAGAATACCTCCTATGTTTTTATTATAACTTTAGCAGAGAAAAGTAAAATTGTCAAACAAATAGAGGGATAAAAACGGAAAAGAAAAATAAAAAATAAAAGAGAAGAAATCTCTCAATATTTCTTGAAAAATGTCGAAATATTTTGTAAAATAAAACTACATTGTATGGATATTTAAACAATCTGAGCAAAGTAAAAAAGCCGAAGATAAAAATTGGGGAATCGGGGGCGAAGATAACTGAAAATGATATAGATTACGAGCTATGCTTGGTAGTCATAACACCACGGGCTTGCCTGTGGGAGCAGTCAGAAGTTTGAGCGGATAGAAAATAACATACAAATTGAGAAATAAAATCGTGAAAAGTGGGAAACAAGGAGGGTAATATATGACGAGAAGGTATAAAAAAATGGCAGCGATTCTGGCAGCAACTGTAGCACTTGGAACGATGAATGCTCCAATGGCAGGAGTTTTTGCAGCAGAAGACGTGGATATGACAGTAATTGAGACAGATAAAGGAAGCATCAGAGGACTTCAGATTGCAGATGATCTGGTAGAATACAGAGGCGTTCCATATGCAGCGCCGCCAGTTGGAGATTTGCGCTGGGCAGCGCCGGAAGACCATGAAGAATGGGAAGGTATTCTGGATTGTACAGAATATCAGGCAATGGCAATGCAGATTCTTTCCACTACCGATTGGTGGGGAGAAGAATTTTACTATGACTATATTGACAATTATCCAAATATGAGTGAGGATTGTCTGTATATCAACATCACAAGCCCAGCACAGAGTACGGATGATAATTTGCCGGTACTTCTGTGGATGCACGGCGGAGCTGGTATGCACGGTTTTAGCTACGAAGTAGAATGCAATGCAGAGGAATTGGCAAGACGAGGCGTAATCGTAGTAGAATTAGAGTATCGTTTAGGTTTGTTTGGATATATGGCAACAACACAGTTATCAGAAAACTCTGAGACAGGAACATCTGGAAACTATGCTTTGATGGATGCAATTAAAGCATTGGAATGGATTCAGACCAATATTAAGAACTTTGGCGGTGATCCAGAGCGTGTTACAATCGCAGGACAGAGTGCAGGAGCAAGTATGGTCAGCGCACTTTTGACATCTCCGCTGGCAAAAGGTTTATTCTCAGGAGCAATCATGAATTCTTCTTTCACACCATTTGGTACAAGAACGCCTCATGAAACTACTGTAGAAAAATGTGAAGCATGGCTGGATGAAAAAGGTTATGGCGATATGACTCTGGAAGAACTGAGAGATCTTCCTACCAGCGCGTTTATGAATGAAGAGACACAGAAGAGTGAAATTTATGGTAAGGGATTTGGAATGTGTCTCGATGGATACGTTCTGACAGAAGAGCCAAGTACCTACTTTATGAAGGAAGGCAGCTTAAACGGCGTAAATCTTCTGTTTGGATCAAACTCTGGTGAGAGCAATGGTTCTTTTGCAATGAAAACACAGGATGAAATTTTTGCAGATGCAAAAGAAAAATATGGCGATCTGTATGATCAGTATAATTTTGAAGAATTGTTCAAAACAACAGATGATATTGCAGCTACTATGGAAAGCCTGCGCCTTGCAAGTGAATTAAAATCCACGACAAGTCGTCTGAGCGGACTTGTGCTGAGTGAATTAAATCCTGACAGCGATCTGTATTTCTACTATTTCAGTCACTGGACACCGGGAAGAGAATCAGAGATCCGTTGGTCATGGCATAGCTCTGACTTATGGTATGTATTCGATTCTATGAGAGACGTTCCAGAACAGCGTGACTGGACAGCGCTGGATTATCAGATCGGCGATATGTGTTCTAGCTACTGGGCAAACTTCTGCGCGACAGGAAATCCAAATGGCGGAACATTGCCGGCATGGCCAAATCTGACGATGGCCAACCCTTGCTTCATGGAGTGGGGCGATGAATTTAAACTTCGCTACAACTTCTATGATGGAACAAAGAAAGCAGACCGCGATAATCTGATGGTAGATTATGTGATTAACAATTATGGTTTGCAGGATTATTTTGCAGAATAAAAAACTCCTACCGTCTGTCTGACAGCAGGGAAAATACAAAGATAATTTATGACAAAGAGACTGTTTCTTCACGATTTTGTTTCTAAAAAATTAGGATTTGACTTTTTTGTTATTTTATAGAAAAAAGAGTCAGTTCTTACAAAGGCAGAGTATATCAAAAAGTATACTCTGCCTTTTCTGATCTGGCAGAGAACTTGTACCTTGTCTCAGAAAGACAAGTAGTGTATAATAAAATAAAAATGAAAAGAAGCAGACAGAGCAAAAATGTACAGAAAGAGAGGGATTTTGTGGATAACTATGAAGCATGGAATCATCTTTTAGTAGAACTTTTCAGAGATATTTTAGATATTGAAGAGAAAGCTGTGATTACATCAGAATTTAAAGATATCACAAATAATGATATGCATATTATGGAAGTAGTTGGAAAAACAGATGCCAAAAATATGTCTGCGATTGCAAAGGCTCTCTCTGTGACAGTGGGAACACTGACAATCGCTGTAAATAATCTGGTAAAAAAGGGATATGTTCAGCGTGTGCGCAGTGAGAAAGACAGAAGAGTCGTTTTGGTATCGCTCACAGAAAAGGGAAAAAAAGCATTTGACCACCATCAGAAATTTCATCAGGATATGATTGAAGCAGTTATTCGTGATATTCCAGAAGATGAGATGGAAGTGCTTGGAAGAGCGCTGAAAAATTTAACGGAATTTTTTCATAGATATCAGAAGTAGCAGAAAAATTCATAATGAAAAAAGGAATCGCCTTGACACTACAATCATGATATGATAGCCTAAGAAAGAGAAAACGCAAAGACGAAGAGAGTACATTGAATCGACTACATTACAGAGAAATCCGGCAGCTGAGAAGGATATGCAAAGGTCAATGGAAAATGGCTTCTGAGTGGTGCACCGAACAGAAAAAAGTATGTTACGTTCTTTCTGCAAGGCTGCAACAGGTTCCGCCTGTTATAGTGGAGGAGTGTATTCGCACTTGATGAGATTTGATCTGTGAAGATCAGATAAATAGGAGTGGTAACGCGGGTTGTACTCGTCTTCTAAAAAAATAGAAGACGGGTTTTTTATTTTGCGGGAAATAGTTTAGGATCTATTAAAAAAATATCTTGCAAAAATCGCACTGCGGCGGAAAAAATAATATCAATTTTTTTGAAAGGATGATCAATATGGACAAGAAAAAGTTTTATATGACAACAGCGATTGCGTACACATCAGGAAAACCTCATATTGGAAACACATATGAGGCAATTTTAGCTGACAGTATTGCGCGCTTTAAAAGACAGCAGGGATACGATGTATTTTTCCAGACAGGAACAGATGAGCATGGACAGAAAATTGAACTGAAAGCAAAAGAAGCGGGAGTTACACCGAAAGAGTTTGTGGATCAGACAGCTGGAGAGATCAAAAGAATATGGGATTTGATGAACACATCTTACGATAAATTTATCAGAACAACAGATGCTGACCACGAAGCGCAGGTGCAGAAAATTTTCAAAAAACTGTACGATCAGGGAGATATCTATAAAGGATATTATGAGGGAATGTACTGTACTCCATGTGAATCTTTCTTTACAGAATCACAGTTGGTGGATGGAAAATGTCCAGACTGCGGAAGAGAAGTACAGCCAGCAAAAGAAGAAGCTTATTTCTTTAAGATGAGTAAATATGCAGATCGTCTGATTGAACATATCAATACACATCCTGATTTTATTCAGCCTGTATCAAGAAAAAATGAAATGATGAATAACTTCCTCCTGCCAGGACTTCAGGATCTTTGCGTATCCAGAACTTCTTTTACATGGGGAATACCAGTAAGTTTTGATCCAAAACATGTGACATATGTTTGGCTGGATGCGCTGACAAACTATATCACAGGAATTGGATATGACTGTGACGGAGAATCCACAGAATTATTTGCGAAAAACTGGCCGGCAGATCTTCATTTGATCGGAAAAGATATTATTCGCTTCCATACGATTTATTGGCCAATTTTCCTGATGGCTCTTGGTCTGCCGTTGCCGAAAAAAGTATTTGGACATCCATGGCTTTTACAGGGCGATGGAAAGATGAGCAAATCAAAAGGAAATGTGCTGTATGCAGATGAACTGGTAGATTTCTTTGGAGTGGATGCCGTTCGCTACTTTGTACTGCATGAGATGCCATTTGACAATGACGGTGTTATTACATGGGAACTGATGGTAGAGAGAATGAATTCTGATCTTGCCAATACACTTGGAAATCTGGTCAATCGTACAATCTCCATGTCCAATAAATATTTTGGAGGAGTTGTAGAAAATAAAGGCGTTGAGGAAGAAGTCGATGCAGACTTAAAAGCTGTCGTGACAGGAGCTGTTCAGAAGGTAGCTGCAAAGATGGAAGACTTAAGAGTTGCAGATGCAATCACAGAAATTTTTGTATTATTTAAACGATGCAATAAATATATTGATGAGACCATGCCATGGGCGCTGGCAAAAGATGAGGCGAAAAAAGACCGCCTTGCTACTGTTTTATATAATCTGGTAGACAGCATTGCAATCGGCGCATCTTTGTTAAAATCCTTTATGCCTGACACAGCAGAAAGAATTTTGGGACAGTTAAATGCAAAAGAGCGGACATTAGAAGAAGCTGCTGTATTTGGGCTGTATGAATCAGGAGCAAAAGTGACAGAAAAACCAGAAATTTTATTTGCTCGTCTTGATATCAAAGAAGTGATGGAAAAAGTGGCGCAACTTCATCCGGCAAAAGAAGAAAAGGAAGAAGAACCAGCAGAGGCAGTAATCGACATCGAAGCAAAACCAGAAATTACATTTGAGGAATTTGGAAAAATGCAGTTCCAGGTTGGTGAGATTATCGCCTGTGAGGCAGTAAAGAAATCAAAGAAACTGCTTTGTTCTCAGGTGAAGATTGGAAGTCAGGTAAAACAGATTGTATCTGGAATTAAAGCGCACTACACACCAGAAGAGATGGTTGGAAAGAAAGTTATGGTTTTGGTGAACTTAAAACCAGCAAAACTGGCAGGCGTTCTGTCAGAAGGTATGATTTTGTGTGCAGAAGACGAAAACGGAGAGCTGGCGCTGATGGTACCAGAAAAGAAGATGCCAGCTGGAGCTGAGATCTGTTAATTTCGTTTTTGGGAGGTTAAAATGATATTTGACAGTCATGCACATTATGATGATCCTGCCTTTGATGAGGACAGAGAAGAACTGCTTCGTTCTATGGAAGAAAATGGAGTTGCCTGCATTGTAAATGCAGGCACTCGGATAGAACATCTGATGGATACGATTCATTTGACAGAAAAATATCCATTTATGTACGGCGCGCTTGGTGTTCATCCAGATGAACTGGATGATATAGATGAAGAAAAACTGCAATGGATGAAAGAACTTTGCAGTCATGAAAAAATTGTCGCTGTGGGAGAAATTGGACTGGATTATCATTGGAATACATTTCCAAAAGAAATTCAGAAAAAATGGTTTAAAAGACAGTTGGAACTGGCAAAAGAAGTGAATCTTCCTGTGATTATTCACAGCAGGGATGCCGCTCAGGATACGTTTGATATCATGAAAGCGGAACACGCCGGTACGACAGGCGGAGTAATTCATTGTTATTCTGGTTCAGCCGAGATGGCAAAGGAATATGTAAAGTTAGGTTACTATATTGGAGTGGGTGGCGTTGTCACTTTTAAGACAGGCAGAGTACTGAAAGAAGTAGTTCAGGCAATTCCGATTGAAAAAATTTTAATCGAGACAGACTGTCCTTATCTTGCGCCTGTTCCAAATCGTGGAAAACGCAACTCTTCTTTAAATTTGCCGTATGTTGTGGAAGAAATTGCAAGACTGAAAGGAATTTCAGCAGAAGAAGCAGAAGCAGTGACGTTTGAAAATGCAAAAAAAATGTATCGTTTATGAAAGAAAGGAAATTCATACATTGATAGAAAAATTATCGAATCCCCAAAAAACAATAGAAGTTATTCAAAAATATGAATTTGCATTTCAAAAAAAATTTGGACAAAATTTTTTGATCGATGCACATGTACTGGAAAAAATAATTGCGGCAGCTGAGATTACAAAAGATGATTTTGTTTTAGAAATTGGACCTGGAATTGGAACTATGACGCAGTATCTTGCAGAAGCGGCAAGAGAAGTGGTTGCAGTGGAAATTGACAAGGCATTGATTCCAATTTTGGGAGAGACACTTTCTGGATACAGCAATGTAAGCGTCATCAATGAAGATATCTTAAAAGTAGATATTAAAAAATTGGCTGAGGAACGAAATGAAGGGCGACCGATCAAAGTGGTTGCTAATCTGCCTTACTATATTACGACTCCTATTATTATGGGATTGTTTGAGAGTGGTGTTCCGATTGACAGCATTACGGTAATGGTGCAAAAGGAAGTGGCAGAGAGAATGCAGGCAGGACCTGGAACAAAAGATTATGGGGCATTATCGCTTGCCGTGCAGTATTATGCAGAGCCATATATTGCTGCAAACGTGCCTCTGAACTGCTTTATGCCAAGACCGAAAGTGGGAAGCGCAGTGATTCGTCTGAAACGCCATAAAGAACTTCCAGTGCAGGTAAAAGATCCTCAGTTTTTATTTAAAGTAATCAGAGCTTCCTTTAATCAGCGCAGAAAAACATTGCAGAATGGATTAAATAATTCTCCGGAAATCCATCTCAGCAAAGAGAAAATCGCTGAGGCGATTTTGGCTGTGGGACTGCCGGAAAGCGTGCGTGGAGAGGCGCTGACTCTGGAGCAGTTTGCAAAATTGAGCGACTGTCTGTACGAACAGACAAATATATGAAAGTAAAAGTTGTGTTTTGGATATAAGATGAAGATGTTTTAGATCGTTTTTTAAATAAAAAGTTTTACGGAAACTTAAAATAACGATGATGAAGAGTTTACGATGCCTTGATAAGATATTCCTGTATTAAGAAAAAATAAGCAAAATAAGCAAATGGAAAATTCTAAATTGACAGGAAAAGGAGAAAAGGCATGAAAAACACATTTAAGAAAAGAGCAGGAATTTTTGCGGCAGTTATGATGATGGCAGCAGTGTCCCCTTCTGTTTATGCAGAAGAGATCAAAGAGGGAGACACTTATGAATTATCCATTATTTATGATAATGATATCCATGGACGACTTGACCGTCTTCCACAGTTTAAAACATTGATTGATGAGGCAAGAGAAGAAGTGGACAATCTGCTGGTGCTGAATGGAGGAGATATCTTTTTAAGAGGAGAACTTCAGGAGCAGCAGGGAATCCCTGAGATGAATATTTTAAATGCAATCGGATATGATGCCTGGGTTCTGGGAAATAATGATTTCCGTGTTCCGACAGACGGTGGAACTATCGAGGAAGGAAACGAACAGATTCAGAATTTAATTTCTGTCTGTGAGTTTCCTACATTATGTGCCAATGTAACGATGAAGGACAGCGGTGAATATATTGACAATGTAGATCCCTATATCATTAAAGAAGTTGGAGATCTGAAAGTAGGAATTATTGGTGTGACTTCGTTAAAACCACAGAACAGAGAATGGGAAGAAGTCTCAGATAAAGTATTTGAGAGTGGCGAACTGACAGTGGAACGATTGATGGAAGAGGTAGCGCCTCAGACCGATATCAATATTGTATTGTCTCATACAGGACTTGCTGTGGATACAAAAATCGCAAATGTGGAAGGCGTGTCTGCTGTAATTGGAGCAGATGATCATTATATTATCACAAATCCGATTTATTATCCTGGAGAAGATGGATTTAAGAGTACTCCTATTTTGCAAGGTGGAGGAGAACAGGATCAGTATCTGGGACGACTTGATTTGGTATATAAATACGAAGAAGGCGAATGGACATTAGATGATTTTGAAGGATATCTGTATGATCTGGAAGGCGTAGAAGCAGATCAGGAAATTCTGGATCTGATTGACTCTTATCAGACACAGGAGACAGAGACGGAGAAGGCGGCATAAAAGATAACATCATAGATATTTCAGAAAAGGGATATTGTATACTCTTCAAAAAAGAGGATGCAGTGTCCCATTTTTGTATACAAAAATAGAAAAAAGAATAAGATCATGAAAATCCTCAAAGAATATTTAAATAATCTTAATAATGTTCAAAGGATGGTGTGATATATTGGAAAATGTGGTAAAATACCAAATATAAGGAGATGATTGGAATGAAAAAGGTTCATATTCAATATTTATCCCACGATCATAAAACATTGATCCATGCGGTTCGATGGATACCAGATCAAGAGGTCAAAGGCATCTTGCAAATCTCACATGGAATGGTAGAATTTATAGAGAGATATGAAGAATTTGCGGAATATATGACAAAAAAAGGATTCCTAGTCACTGGAAATGATCATCTGGGGCATGGAGACTCCGTCAGAAGCAAAGACCAATATGGATTTTTTAATGAAAAAAATGGAAATGCGGTATTGCTTTTAGATCTGTATCAGCTTCAAAGAAAAACAAAAGAACTGTATCCAAATGTCCCATATTTTTTGCTGGGACACAGTATGGGATCTTTTTTGGCGCGTCAGTATCTATGCCTTTATGGAAAAGAATTGGACGGAGCAATCATTATGGGAACAGGATACCATTCACGTTTTGAGGCAAAACTTGGTATGCGGCTGACAAAAATGATTGCAGCCATAAAAGGTTGGGGATATAGGAGTAAATTTGTCAATGCGTTAGCATTTGGGTCATACAATCGAAAATTCAAACCGGGGAGAACGGATAAAGACTGGCTGACAAAAGATGAAAAAATTGTGGATGACTACATAAAAGATGAGAGATGTCAGTTTTTATTTACCTTAAATGGATATTATAATTTATTTTTCAGTCTTGCTAAGTTGTCAAATAAAGATTATATTCAAAAAATGCCAAAGAATTTACCGGTTTTGTTTGTATCAGGGGAAGATGATCCTGTGGGGAATTTTGGAAAAGGAGTGAAAAAAGTAGTAGACACGTTTAAAGAAAACGGGATGAAACGGGTTAGCTGCAAAATGTATCCGAATGACCGTCATGAAATTTTAAACGAATTAGATCGAAAAAAAATATATCAGGATTTGTATGAATGGATACAAAAAACAATGAAGTATAAGGCAGAATAATTAAAAAAAATATAAAAGGAAGAGAATGAAGGAGGCGGAGCGCTTGTTTAATATTTTAGTTTGTGATGATGATAAAGAAATAGTAAATGCGATTGAGATTTATCTGGTACAGGAAGGATACCATGTCATTAAGGCATACGATGGTCAGCAAGTATTGGAGATTATGGAAAAAGAGGAAATACATCTTTTAATTGTGGATGTGATGATGCCGAGACTGGATGGTATCCATACTACATTGAAGGTGAGAGAGACAAGCAGTATTCCAATTATCATATTGTCGGCAAAATCAGAAGACGCTGATAAGATACTGGGACTGAATATCGGAGCAGACGATTATGTGACAAAACCATTTAATCCATTGGAGTTAGTTGCGCGTGTGAAGTCACAGCTGCGTCGCTATACAAAATTAGGAAATATGGCAGAAGATGACGGTCAGGTATATCAGACGGGCGGACTGATTATCAGAGATGATCTAAAAGAAGTAACCGTGGATGGAGAGATCGTAAAACTGACACCGATTGAATACAATATTTTATTGCTTTTAGTGAAGAATCAAGGAAAGGTATTTTCGATTGATCAGATTTATGAAAGTATCTGGAATGAAGATGCGATTGGAGCAGATAATACCGTTGCTGTTCATATTCGCCATATTCGAGAAAAAATAGAAATCAATCCAAAAAATCCGCAATATTTAAAAGTGGTATGGGGAGTTGGATACAAAGTAGAAAAGCTATAAAGGCATAGGTGAAAATCTCATATGAGAGGAAAATATTATTCTATGCAGTCAAAAAGAACTGCAATTTTATTGACGCATATTGTATTGTTGATTCTGTTTTTGTCAACGCTGTTTTATCTGCGCACCATCAATAAGTCTGCGATGTGGATGGAAGAAGAGACAAGCAGTAATTATATTGAGTCAGAGATCTACAGAAATCAAGTGATGAATGAGATAGATAGTCTGATGAAATATCTGGCAGGAAAATGTAAATTTGAGACAAATGGTATGTATGATCCTGATCGAATTGTAGATATTGCAGATTATGTAAAAAAGGACATTATAACAGGAGAAATCACACATGGAATTGGATACTATCTAAAAGATTTACTTTCTTGGGAACAGGAAGGAATTGAGTATTATAATGTAGATGAGATTTCTGACGCTCCCCCTTTAAAAGAAATCTATGCACCGGTTGGATATAGCAGTATTTTAGAATATGCCTCAAAAACGGGAGTGAACGCAGCAGATTATTACTACTATCTGAGTTGTACGGTAGAGGCGATTTGGGATGATGTATGGCAGTACAATCAAAATAAAAATCATTTTCCGGGAGATCGCACAAATTTAAAATATGCTGTGTTCGATCAAAAGGATCGAGTCATTTTCAGCAATACGGATTTATCAGAAGAAGAGATAAAAAATCTGGGAACGTATATTTTGATGGATTTTTGGGATCTTTCTGTGGACAGCGATATCACAGCCTTGACAAATGATTTGTTTGAGTTCTTGAGCAGTATTCCGATACAGCTTAGAGAATCACGGCTTGTCATTGGAATCGATACGGATTTTCCAGTGGAAGATGAATTTTATGAGTATGGGCAACAATATGTAAAATATTGGAATACAATCTCGGTATCCGTAATTTTAGAGATTATAAGCGGTGTTTGTTTTTTGATTCTGATTTGTTACTTGACGGTCACAACAGGAAAGATTGACCATAATTCCAGAATTTATTCAAAAGATTTTGATAAAATTCCGATTGAAATTCTTTTGGCTTTCATCGCTGGCAATTTTGCATTGATTGGTTACGGTATGCTTAGACTTTTAAGAGAGATTCATCTAAACATGGTCCTTGTGACATGTTATGGATTGGTAATATTATTTGCAAATATAATAGGGTTGTCTGCATATTTAAGTATTGTACGGCGTGTACGCACAGGAACAATATGGAAGAAAAGTATCGTGCGCTGGTTGGCTAGAGGGATTCATAAATGTATCTTGAACCGAGTCGTTACAACGAGAATGATTTTGTATTATACATTATTTGCGGCAATGAATATCTTGTGCATGGTCTTTTTGGGATATCAGAAAGGTATTTTAGTTTTGCTGATTTTTGATTTCGTTTTCCTATATTTTTTGCTTCGCGAAGGCGTACAGAGAAGCGAAATTAACGAGGGCATTGAACATCTGAAAAATGGAGATATTGATTATCAGTTTGACGTAGAGAAATTCAATGGAAATAATCGAGAAATGGCAGAAAGTATCAATCTGATTGGAAGCGGTATTAAAAAGACAGTTTCTGAAAATTTAAAGAGCGAACGATTAAAGGCAGATTTGATCACAAATGTTTCACATGATATCAAGACACCGCTTACTTCCATTATCAATTATGTAGATTTATTAAAACGACAAAATGTACAAGATGAAAAAGCAGTGGAATATCTGAAAATTTTGGAAGATAAATCGCAGAGACTAAAACATCTGACCGAAGATTTGCTGGAGGCATCTAAAATCAGTTCAGGAAATATAAAATTAGAATGGATGAAAATTAATTTTAAAGAGCTGATCTTGCAGACGAATGGAGAGTTTAGCGAAAAATTTGAGACAAAAGGTCTGGAATTAATTGTACACGCGTCAGAAGGTCAGGCTTTGATCTGGGCAGACGGAAGAAGAATATGGAGAATTGTAGAAAATCTGTATAATAATGTGTTTAAATATGCAATGCCAAACACAAGAGTTTATGTGGATATCAATATTAAGAACGAAGAAAATGTAGTTGAATTTTCAATCAAAAATATTTCACAGCAGGCATTGAATATTGAAGCAAGTGAATTGACAGAGCGATTTATAAGAGGAGATATCTCACGAAGCACAGAAGGAAGCGGTCTTGGATTATCCATCGCTAAAAACTTGACGGAATTGCAACATGGAGAATTTTTGATTTATCTCGACGGGGATCTGTTTAAAGTAACAGTGAAATTTCCACTTGTATCTTCCGACAATATGCCAGAAGATATGGTGATGACAGCAGACGAGTCAGAGACAATATGCGGTGAGCAGAATCAAGAAAAAGAAGAGACGGAGATAAAAAAAGAAAATCTGTTTGCAATCATGAAAAGAAAAATAAATCGTATTATGGAAAAGAAGTTAAAATAAGTCAAAGCGTAGAAAAGAGCGGAAGACAGATGTCAAATGTGACAGATTCTGTCTTTCGCTCTTTTCTGTTTGTATTTTTATAAAATGATAGTCAGAAAACACCTTCCCTTTAGGCGATGCGTTTTCTGACTATCGATAGATTATGGATAGCTCAATCTTTATCCAGTTCAGATGATTCTGAAGAAAGTTCGGATGTTTTTTGTTCCTGTTCTTCAGATGGCATATAACAGTCAAAAATCTTTCTGAAAAAGTAGGAGTTAATAAAAATAATAAGAGCAAATCCTATTACAATCCAGATTAAAAGACTATAAGCCAGAGACGTATAATTTAAAAAAGTTATAAATAGAAATCCTGCTGTAATTGCAACCATTAAGATGGTGTAAGGCAGATGGCGGACAGCCATCAGAAGAGCATTTTTTAATGTTGTTTTGATCGGATTATAGAATCGCGCCAAAATTGGAAAAACATATAAAAAAATCATAATGGAAAAAAAAGCGGCCACAATCATGAGATAATTTAAAATAACAGCGACAGATCCTTCTAATGACTTTATAATCTGAAAATCAAATGAAAGGAGAATGCCAAGAAAAAGAAAAATAAGCCAAATGATCGTAGACTGTCTGAAGTTTTGCTTAAATGAATGAAAAAAACTTCTTGCAATATAAGATTCTTCTCCTCGGACTTTTTTCAAGGCTACATAGTATGCGGCTGTGAAGGAAGCGCCTATTGTGACGATTGGGATGCAGCAAATCAGAAATAAAAAATTGAGAATAACTAAATCTGCAACGTTTCCCATAAAACGGAAAAATGGATTGTCTATCTGAAATATATGGTTCATAAATGAAACGATTACTGAAAACGTATATTATTTCTAGCATATTATTTCTAGTTTGTAGTGCGTATGATATCAGAATTTCTTTGTTTTGCAGTAATTTTCTCCCTTCTTCTTTTCTCATATCTTCTCGATATGGAATACTTTGACATTTTCCAAATATTCAAGAAATGTCTGATTTCTATTTTATCATATGTATCGGGAAAAGTATAGCATTTGATCGATGCGACAAACGTTGTGACAGAGCAGATTATTTTTTATAAAACCATAGTCAGAAAACACATTCTCTTTAGACGATGGATTGTTCTTATTTATTGTGAACAAGAAGAAAAAGGAGAGGTAAAAAAGAAAATTGTGAAAAACATACAAAAAAATAATAAATATTTTGGAAAATAAAACGATATACAAAATAAAAATAAAGTGGTAGTATGAAGGCATAGGAAATATGTATAGTTTAGAATATATATTACAAAGAAATAATAGCAAAGTGCAAATAATAACATTGAATTTTGGACAAAAATGAAACCAGTTTCAAAGAAATATATTCTAAATATACATATCTTGGTTGGTTCGGAAAACGTAATCAAGGAATTTTTTTTGGCGGATTATGAAACCGGTTTCAGTTTTTGATTAACGGAGGTAGAAAAATGAAAAGAAAATTAGCGGCAGCATTATTAGCAGCATCTATGATGGCAGTTTCCGTAGCGCCTGTATATGCAGAGGAAGAACTTCCAAGTGCAGACGTAGCGGAGCAGGGATATGATTTTTATGATCAGGCAGTACAGTATAATGATATCAGAGAAGAATTAGGAGCAGTTCCAAAATTAGATGAAGAAATCACAATCGGATTTGCGACAAAGACATTTGAAAATGAATTCTGGCGTATGGAAAAAGAAGGAGCAGAATGGGGCGCAGAGCTGTTCCAGGATGCAGGCTATAATTTAAGCATTGATGTGCGTGGAGCTCAGACAGAGTCAGATGAAGAAGGACAGCTGACATTGATGATGGATATGATCAACAAAGATTATAATGCAATCATGATTTCTGGTATCTCAGAAGGTAACCTTGTTCCTGGATGCGAAGCAGCTATGGAAAAGGGAATCGAACTGACAACTGTAATGGATGCGTTTAGTCCTTATGCAGGAACAACCGTAGGAGCATGGCATTACATGGCAGGAAAACAGGGAGCAGAGTGGATTTACAACAAGATCGGTCAGGAAGGACAGGTTGCATGTATTACAGGTCTTAGCCAGGCTACAGCAGCACAGGCTCGTACACAGGGATTCAATGATTTCTTCGCAGAGCAGAATAACGATAAGATTGAGATTGTAGCAGTACAGAATGGAGATTGGGATCGCCAGAAAGCTTACAATATCACAGAGACATTATTACAGCAGTATCCAGATCTGAAAGGAATTTACTGCAACAATGATACAATGGCAATGGGAAGTCTGGAAGCAATCAAAGCAGCAGGAAGCGATTGCGTAGTAGTAGGAACAGATGGAACAAGTGAAGCGATTGCATCTATTCAGGAAGGCGAACTGGATGCAACAGTAGATTTCTCTCCAAAGGTAATGGGAGCAATCGGAGTAGAGATGACAATTCGTAAACTGGCAGGACAGGATGTACCAAAGGTTGTATATGCACCACAGTGCGTACGAGACAGCGAGAACGTAGATAAGAGCTTTGAAGAAATTTTCGGATATGAATATGCGCCTGTTTTTGAAGAATAAGAAGTAATCTAAAAAGATCAGAACACACAGAAAAAGAATGACCTCAATAACCCTTTTAAAAAGCAGGAGATAAAAAAATCCTGTTAGAAGAAAAAGTTTCTACACAGTCTTTTATCAAAAAAAATGACGAAGGCTGTGTAGAAACGAAAAAAATGCTCTGATTACAAAGTTTAAAGTAATCAGAGCAAAAAATAAAACGAAAATGAAACCGGTTTCAAAAAAATAGAGAAAATTAAAAAAGAATATTTTTTCCGGTAAATCAGACAGTAACAAGAAATATGATCATTAAAAATAGAGGATAGAAATGTGTATGGAAAAATATATTGAGATTGAACATATCACAAAGATTTTTCCCGGACAAAAAGCGTTGGACGATGTATCGTTTTCTGTCAACAAAGGTGAGATTCACGCATTGGTAGGAGAAAACGGAGCGGGAAAAAGTACATTGCTGAATATCTTGCATGGCGTATTTCCGGCAAGCAGCGGAACCGTTAAAATCGGAGGTCAGGAAGTACATTTTGCAAGCGCAAGTGAAGCGATCAATTTTGGAATTGCAAAAGTGCATCAGGAAATCAGTGTCATTCCAGAAATGACCGTAGCGCAAAATCTGATGCTGGGAAAAGAGCCATGTAAGAGAGGACTGATTGACCACAAAAAAATGAACCAGATGGCGCAGGAACTTCTAGATAAACTGCACTGTAATTTTTCAGCAGAGGATAAAATTGGCGATCTGACAGCTGGAGAGAAACAGATGATTGGAATTGCAAAAGCGCTGCAGTTGAATGCAAAAGTAATTTCATTTGATGAGCCGACAGCATCTTTAAGTGATGCGGAGGTAAAAATTCTTTTTGAAATTATTCATGAGCTGAAAAGATCAGGCGTTACCATTTTATATATCAGTCATAAGATGGATGAAATTTTTGCTCACTGTGACCGCGCAACCATTCTGCGAGATGGAAAATATATCACAACACTGGAATTGAAAAGCTGTACCGAAGAAGACTTGATTCATGCAATGGTTGGAAGAGATGTATCTTTGTTTGCAAAGAGAACAAAACCATCCAGATGTGATAAAAATAATGTAGTATTAAAAGTAAAGAATCTGACGGGGGAAGCTTTCGAGAATGTGAGCTTTGAGCTGAATAAAGGAGAGATTCTTGGATTTTTTGGTTTGGTAGGAGCTGGTCGTACAGAAGTCATGAGAGCAATTTACGGAGCAGATAAAACAACAGGAGGAACTGTAGAATATAATGGAAAACTTCTGCATTGTAAAAAACCAACCGATGCTGTAAAAGCAGGGATTGCTCTGATTTCCGAGAACCGAAAAGAGGAAGGTGTCATCCCGAATCTTTCAAATATGGATAATATCGCAATTTCCAGCCTGAGAAAATATCAGAAAAGTATGTTTGTCAGCGAAAAGATGAAAGCGGAAAATGCAAAAAGAGTTGGAGAACAAGTAGGCTTAACGCCGAATGATCCAGAATTTATGACATCAAGCCTGTCAGGAGGAAATGCCCAGAAGGTAATTCTGGCCAGATGGATGTCTACCGATGCAGATCTGATGATTTTTGACGAACCTACAAAAGGAATTGACATTGGAGCAAAGGCAGAGATTTATCATCTGATGGAAGATATGGTGGAAAAAGGAAAATCCATTATCATGGTTTCTTCCGAGCTGACTGAGATTATGGGTATGAGTGACAGAATTTTAGTTATGCGTGAGGGAGAGATTGTAAAAGAGATACCACGGGAAGAATTTTCAGAAGATAACATTCTTAAATATGCAGTAGGGGGAAGTAAAAAATGAAAAAATTTTACCAAAAATATCGTCGAGAATTTAGCGTTGTAGTAGCGATTGTCATTACATTTGCCTTTTTTGGCATTATGAATCCTGCTTATTTTAGCGTAGCAAATATTTCAACTATCATCACACAGTCTGTTACATATGGTTTGATGGGTATTGGTATGACCTGTGTTATCATTACAGGCGGAATTGATCTGAGTGTTGGTTCTGTATTGGCGCTTGTTGCCTGTGTTGCTTCTCAGCTTGCAAAAGCAGGACTTCCAATTCCAATCTGGATTGTTTTATGTCTCGTAATTGGATTTGGTTTAGGTATTATCAATGGTTTCCTGATTTCCAAGTTACATCTGCAGCCATTCGTAGCTACTATGGGTACGATGTCAATCTATAGAGGACTTGCATATGTTATCACAGGAGGATATCCTGTACTTAGCGTACCAAAGAGTTATCGAAACGTATTTAACAGCACAATAGCTCCAAATGTTTCTGTTTCTGTTCTTATTTTCTTTGTATTTGCAATTATCATGACGATTGTGATGAAAAAGACAAAATTAGGTAATTACATTTACGCAATCGGAGGAAACGAAGAAGCAACAAAATTATCAGGCGTGCGTGTTGTCTTCACAAAAGTGATGGCTTATGGAATTGCTATGCTGGGCACAACATTGGCAGCTATGATTCTGGTAGGAAGATTGGGAACAGGCGATCCTTCCACAGGACAGGGATATGAACTGGATGCGATTGCGGCAGCTGCAATCGGCGGAACTTCCATGGCAGGAGGAAGAGGAAATATTTTTGGAACGGTATTAGGAGCGATTTTATTCTCAGCGCTGAAGTGTGGTCTGATTACTTTAGGTGTCGATACCTTCTATCAGTTCATCGTAACAGGTATTGTAATTGTAATCGCTGCTTATCTGGAAATCATTCAGAATTATTTCCTTCAGAAAAAATCATCAAAAGGTGTTCAGAAAGCGTAAAGAATCGACAGAAAATAGATAAGATGGAGGAAAGATATGATCCTTTTGCGAGATATTGCGAAAATCGCCGGAGTATCTCCCTCAACCGTATCAAGGGTAATCAATAATTCAGCCCAAGTAAAAGCAGATAAAAGACAGCGTGTGATGGAAGCAATCGAGAAGACAGGATTTGTTCCAAACGAGCTGGCCAGATCATTCTATAATAACAGCGCAAAGATTATCGGAGTAATTTTG
>CBCTVZ010000025.1:0-23174 GCA_965150505.1 uncultured Robinsoniella sp.
TTTTGCCTCTGCTTGTTTCTTATCATATTCTTCCCTACTTACTTTTTCAGTTCTCAAAAGATAATCACCATAATCCTCAGCTGTCACCATGTCGTCCTGTGTGATGCCTTCTTGCTTGATGAAGGCTTTTTTCACGGTCAAAAAGATAATCTTTACATCTTCAAAAAATCCACACTTTTCTATATACTCAATATCCCAGTTAATTTTGTCTTCCCATGAAATGGAATTTCTTCCGTTTACCTGAGCTAACCCACTAAGACCAGGCTTCGCAGTATGTCTTCTTCTTTGCTTATTAGTCATGAATACCATATCTCTTACAAGCTGAGGTCTAGGACCAATGATAGACATAGTTCCGTTCAAAATATTAAACGCTTCTGGAAGCTCATCTAAACTACTATTTCTAAGCCAAGCACCAAATTTAGTTAATCTAACTTCGTCTGGAAGAAGTTCTCCATTCTCATCTTTTTCATCAGTCATAGAACGAAATTTGTACATCTTAAATACAGTTTCTTTTCCATCTAATCCAACAAGTCCCGGACGATCCTGAGTAAAAATAACTGGAGACCCCAGCTTTATTCTAACTAGAAGTGCAACACCTAAATAAAGCGGACTAAATATCACAATAGCACATGTTGCACAAACCACATCAATCATTCGCTTGACATACTTTTCATAAAAACCCATTTTTCGAACTTCTATTGGTTTTATGATTTCTTCATTGTACGCAGGCTTTTCTGTTCTTTTTTTCATTACCTGAGCAGTTACTATTGAAGTAGCAACTATCCCCGTTATGATACCACCAATAATTTTCTTTTTAGACATGACTTGCTCCTCTATTTCTATAAATCATCTCAATTATTTTATATAAAAATATTCCAATAAATGCACCAAATGTATTGCTAAGCACATCATCAATCTCACACCAGCCCAAATTGAAAATAAATTGAGCTAATTCAATAAATAATGATAAAATCATTGCTATATAAACCCCATGTTTCAAGCGATTCTTCCACGGAAAGAAAAAGCCAATCGGTACGAAAAATATAATATTAAGCAAATACTGAATTGCTTCTTGTTTTCCCAATGTAGTATTACTCAAGCACTCCCTTATTGCCCAAAACACTTCTAGTTTGAGTACTCGTTCTGATTCCCGTGGCTTACGAATTATTAATGTCATCCATACAACAAATATTATGTAAGAAAAAAATAATATCAATCGAATCGTTTGTCTGTATTTCTTAACTATTCGAAACATGATCTAATGACTTTAATAATTCTGTCCTGTTCTTCAACAGTCATTTTATTATCACTTGGCAGGCACAGACCTCTTTGAAAGATATCTGCACCAACATCCTTAATACCGCCAGCAATATATGCGTTCGTTTTTGCTCTTCCAGTTCCACTTACAGTCACAAACTCATTCATTCTATACATCGGCTGCATATGCATTGGTTTCCAAATTGGACGTCCCTCTGCATTAATACTTGCAATTGCATCTAATATCTCTGTTGGACAACTCTTACCTAATTCCGCTATATACAAAGCTTCTATTTCGCTTCTTACCTGTTTACACATCGCTTCTTCATCAATTAACAAGCAACTTAGCCAATAATTCGGAACAGCTTTTGTCTCATCAAATGGATTCATCTTAACTGGAAGATCCTTCAATCCTTCTTTATATCTCTCATAAATTTCCTTTTTCTGTGCAATATGATCAAATAAATGTTCATACTGCTCTCTAATAACACCTGCAATTACATTGCTCATACGATAGTTGTAACCAACTTCTTCGTTCTGATACCATGCTGCATTTTCTCTTGCTTGAGTAGACCACTTACGCACCTGATTTGCGTCTTCCAAAGAATTTGTTAGTAGACAGCCTCCTGCGGAACCCGTAATAATTTTATTTCCATTATAAGATACTGCTGCATAATCTCCATATGCGCCACACTGTATTCCATCCCATGATGCCCCCAAAGCTTCCGCAGCATCTTCAACTAACAAAGCTCCATGTTTTTTACAGATTTCTTTAATCTGTCTCACATTTCCTGGAAAGCCATACAGTTCAGCATAGACAACGAGCTTGACATCCGGATACATTTCGAATGCTTTCTCCAGAGCAACCGGATCCATTCCCCAAGAATCATATTCAGTGTCAATAAAGACAGGAATACCGCCTTCATAAACAACAGGATTTAATGTAGCATTGAATGTCATATCTGTGCAAAATACTCGTCTATTATATAAAGCACCAACTCCAATCGTTGGCTTACCGTATAATCTTTCTCCTGCTAATTTCATACAAAGATGAAGTGCAGCTGTCCCACAAGATAATGCAACAGCATATTTGGTTCCAGATGCTTCTGCTGCTTTTTTTTCAACTTCATTAATATTAGCACCAACTGTTGACATCCAGTTTGTTTTATATGCTTCCATTACATATTGCATAGAATCAGGATACATTGTTGGTGAAGAAAGCCATACTTTATTCTCAAATTTTTTAAATCTTTTATCTTGTACAAAAAACATTTATCTTACTCCTTGTAGCTTTTCATTTTATATATCACTTTTTATTAAGTGACATCTAAAAACTTAATATTTTTTCCATTTCCATATATATCTAGTAAATTAAATACTATTGAATTTTAACATTTTTATTAAAATCTTTAACAATCATCTACCATTGCTACATATGTTATCTTATATATTCCTAACGTATTATTTTTAATTGATTTTATCGATTTACTTTGCACCTTTGATGTCACACAAAAATATTGATTCTGCCTATAACCAATAGGCATATCTCTTTTTTCATATGTACTTTCTGTTATTATTTCCCTACTCACTCGTCGCTGCCACTTCTTTCATCGCATCTCCCATCAATTCTGCCATTTTACTCATCGGCATTTCTTTTCCTGTCGGTTTTGCTCCTACTGGATGGAAGGTTGGCACAATTTCTTCCACTCTTTCTACGATGTCATCACAATTATTATAACTTGCATAAGCCAGCTCTTCCAGTTGTTTCAGAAATACTTCTATGTCAAATGGAATCGGCTGTCCGATGTGAATCAGTTTATTGTTTGTTCTCTTCATTCCTTCTTCTGCCATCAGTTTTTCTTCATACAGTTTTTCACCCTGACGCAGTCCTGTATAAGATATTTTAATATCGACATCCGGCTTATATCCTGATAACTTAATCAGATTTCGTGCCAAGGTATCAATCTTGACTGGTTCTCCCATATCCAGTACAAAGATCTCTCCGCCTCCTGCATACGTTCCAGCCTGCAGCACAAGACTGACAGCCTCCGGTATTGTCATAAAATATCGGATGATATCAGGATGTGTTACGGTCACAGGTCCACCTGCCGCAATCTGTTTTTTAAACAGCGGAATAACAGAACCATTGCTTCCCAGTACGTTTCCAAATCGAACGGCCACAAACTCTGTTCTTCCCTTTGTATTTTGATTCTTATTTTTCCATTCCATATGTTTTTGGAATAACTCTTTTGGATTAATGTCTTCACTGTCCGCATGTGCATGTAAAAATGGCAGCAAATCCATTCTTCCGCTGCGGCTAATCTCATCCATACTCTGAATGACCATCTCACATAATCTCTTGCTTGCCCCCATAATATTTGTAGGGTTTACAGCCTTATCCGTACTGATCAGCACAAATCTATTTGTTCCATGACGTAAAGCAGCATATGCTGTCTTATAAGTACCAACCACATTATTTTTAATTGCCTCATTTGGACTTGTCTCCATCAGAGGAACGTGTTTGTGGGCGGCTGCATGATATACAATATCTGGTTTATATGTCTCAAATACCCAGTTAATTCTGCGACTGTCTCTCACGCTTCCGATTAATGCTAACAGATTCAATTCTGGATATTTCCGTCTCAATTCTTGTTCAATATCGTATACATTATTTTCATAGATATCAAAAATAATTAATCTTCCCGGATTATGACTGGCAATCTGACGACAAAGTTCGCTTCCAATAGAACCTCCGCCCCCTGTTACCAGAATCGTTTTTCCTTCGATCTGTTTGAAAATTTCTTTCATATCTACTTTAATTGGATCTCTGCCCAATAAATCTTCCACCGCAACATCTTTCATCTGAGAAACGGAAATTTTTCCGCTTACCATTTGATAGATAGAAGGTAAAATTTTCAGATCGCATCCCGTTTCCTTACAAATATCAAGAATATCTCTCTTTTCTTGTGCTGTTGCGCTTGGAATAGCAATTAAAATCTGTGTAACATGATATTTCTGTACATTAAAAAGAATATCCTCTCTGCCGCCTACAACGGGAACTCCTGCGATATATCTTCCCCATTTATTTTTATTGTCGTCGATAATACAGCATACGCGATATCCATCTTTTCTTCCATTATTAATATCTTTCAGTAAAATCTGACCTGCTGACCCTGCCCCGATCATCATTACATTGTGGTCTCCAAGCCCATCTTTTTTTCCTTTTCTCATAAGCAGAACAACTCTGTAAGAAAAACGGATCATCAAAGTAAACATAAACTGAAAAATTGCACCAAATATATAATATGTAATCGGCATGCGCTCAAAGAAAATGGTGATGGCAACTGTATGAATTATACAGGTAATAGCCGTAACCGATACGACACGGATCATTTCATCATATCCAGCAAATCGCCAAATGCTTCGATATAATTTTGCCGCTATAAATATGACAATACAGATCACAATATAGATCGGAATAAATTTCAGATATGCTTCCATATAGTTCTGATCGATCTGAGAAATTCTACAGTCATAGCGAAGCCACAACGCCAGAAAATAAGCGGCTGCTATTGACATCGCATCATAAATCAAAAGTCCCAATGTCACAATTTCCCAATGGTGCAGCTTTCTCAATCTGAATTTTTTTCCATTTCTTTCATCGTCATGATCTGATTCAGCAATATCTTTTTTTTGTTCGTCAAATATGCTATGCTTGCTGCATAAAATTCGTGCAAAATAAATCAGCACAATCAGCATCAATAATAGCATCATGATTAAAACTATTTTCATATCCTTCTCCCTCATTTTTTATTTTTCCTGTTGCTTTTCTGTCTTCACAATCCATCTTATGAAGAATTTCCGTTCTCTGTTTGTCTGTACAGATCCATCTGAAATTTTACACTCTATATTTTTATAATATCTTTTCACTTTCCATCGTTTATCTCAAGCTAATTGTCTTTCGACACTTTCCATCGTTTATTTCAAACGAATTATCTTTCGATACGATGGAGCATCCCCATCACTTCTTCAGATTTCTCTGCATTTTATCATTCTAATCGACAAAATTATAGCACAAGTTTTCTTTTTTGCAATATCAATTACATTTTTAACCTGTTTTTTATCATAGATAGCATTTTTTCTTTTATTTTGTCAAGATCCTTTTCCCAAATAGTTACCTTAACTTTTGACAAAGAGCCATAAAAATAGCGTAGCAGCTAATAAAACTGCTACGCTAAAAAAATCTAACTTTTTGGGGAATTTTATCTTGTTCAGTCTGATTTGTCTTTTTTAAACTTAAAACTTAATAAATGATTCTATTTTTTCTTTATCCTATTTTACTATTATACTATTTTTTATTTCAAATCCTCTTCTGTCAAACCAAAGGAAGCCAATGCGTTTACTCTGTTTGCCGCTTCACGTTCTGGATATTCCGCATTTACTACATATTCTGATTTGCCATCATGCCACCACATAAATGCACCATCTGTCTCTGCGCTGCATACATCCCATTCCGTCAAGCCTTCTCCGTTTGGATCGCCTGATTTTGTAAAGTTTGCAAAATAGGAAGAAATCTGGTCAGCCATTTCATAGTCTGCTTCTGTCCATGCTCTCTGTCCTTCTGCGTCACGGATGGAATTAAATGTATACCATAATTCTGCTGAATGGAAAGCGCCATAGAAGTCTTCATCTCTTACAGGATTTTCATGATTTGGCAGGTTATGGTTGAAGTAGTATACATATACGTCAGTATCATTATTCTTTTCCAGATACTCTGCTGATACAATATAATTTGCCATGGAAGTATCACTGTAAGAACGAAGATTAACACGATATGCCTCTTTTTCATCCTCAGCTGTATATGCTTTTGCGCCTTCTTCTCCATAAGTTGCTTTCATTGCCTCAGCAAATTTATCTAATTCCATTGTTCCTTCTGGATTTCCCATCAGAGAAGTCATTTCATCGGATGTTCCACCGATCATGATATTGATTCCATCAAGTGCTCCTGGTCTTGTCAAATCAACAGATTCTTCTGTAAATACGTATCCATCAATTACATATGTGGCGCTTGCGCCAGTAATCACATCATACAGAGATTTTGTATCATCTATCGCTGACATTGTATCCATATAATACTGTGCATCATGAGAACGAAGCTCTGCTACTAATTCTTCTGATGTTGTCTCTTCTGGAAGTCCCATTGCCGCTTTTATCACTGGCTCTGCTGCTGCCTGAACATCTTTCATATTCGCATATGGAAGTGTTCCTTCTGCTGTCAAAAGTCCTGTGAATCCACTCTGAACGATTGCATTCTGGAATAATCCTTTTGCTAATGGAGAACGAAGCAATGCTGTCACGTTCATTGCGCCTGCTGACTGTCCGGAAATTGTAACCTGATCTGGATTTCCGCCAAATCCTGCAATATTTCCTTTTACCCATTCCAGAGCTTTTACTAAATCCTGAACCGCATAGTTTCCGGAAGCTCCATTTTCATTTTCAGCGGATAATCCTGGAAGTGTCAGGAAACCGTACATGCTGACACGATACTGTACACATACGACAACGATTCCTTTTTCTGCAAGTTTGGAAGCGTTAAATTCTCTCTCAGATGCGTGTCCGTGATTGTTTCCGCCTCCATGAATGTAAACCAGAACAGGAAGCTTTTCATCTGTTGATTTTGCAGGTGTGTATACGTTCAGATTTAATCCGGCTTCACTAATTTCTGGGCTGTATTCATCATCAAAATAAAATTCATCGCCCCAGAATCCTCCAACTGGATTTAATTCTGCTGCTGATCTCTGCATAACCTGATCGCCCCATGTGTCACATACCTTTACGTCGTCCCATGTTTCTACTGCCTGAGGCGCTTTCCAGCGGTTTTCTCCTGAAGTATCTGCTGCAAATGGAATTCCCTTAAATACCTTTACTCCTTCTGTGTCCGACTCAACCCCCTGAACCTGTCCGCCTTCTACTGTCACAACATCAACTGCTGCTGCCTCACTTGCAAACGCTGTTATACCGGAACATGCGCTTGCAGCTACCATCACAGACATCATGGCTGCTAAAAAACGTTTTCTATCTCTCATGCTTCATTCCTCCATATCATTATACTGTTTTGCTTTTTACTGTTCTACTTTTACTGTTTTTGCTATGTTTTTACTTCTGTTGCTTTTAGATCGCATCTGCAGTGATTTCCATACCTTTGACCCCCCATTTTGTCTCTGGTATTTCAATCTGCTTTCTCACTGCTCAATGTAGTTATTTTACATAAAAAAAGATGATATTTCCATCCGACAATATCACTTTTGACGAACAAAATATCACCTTTTCTATTGCTTTTGCATTTTTTCCTTGATTTTTCTTTTATTTTATTTATTTCTGGTAATATTTCACCTGTTAGGTGAAATATTACCAAATCGATTACTATTGAACAGGAAATTTCAAAATAATTTCCAACCCTCCCTCTTCTCTTGGCTTTGCATAAATTTTAAATTGATCTCCGTACAGATATTTCATTCTCATACGAATGTTATAGATTCCGATATGTTCCCTAGGATCAATCGTTCTCTCATCTTCTTTGTCGGAAGGAAGATCATAAAAATATTTTTGAATATTTTCCTGACTCATTCCGATTCCATTATCTCGAATCGTTGTGATCATCGTCTGATCGGATATAGAAAAATCAATCCATATTTTCCCCGGTATCAATCTTCCATTTTCATCACGATGCAGAACAATTCCATGTAGAATCGAATTTTCCACAAAAGGCTGCAATACGTTTTTCGGATATTTCACCTTAGAATATTCCTCCGTGATCGGAAATTCTAGCGAAATTTCATTGCTGCATAAATATTTCTGGATTGTCATATACGCATCCAACTGCTGTTTTTCCCGCTCCAACGTATCATAGATCTGTAATTTCGTCATTTTTAGTCGATCTCTAAGCATTCCAATCAAAGCTTTATTGATAATCATAATATCTTCTGTCTGATTCAGTTCTGCCAGATATGTAATCGTATTTAAGGTATTATAGATAAAATGCGGATCGATCTGCGACACAAGAAGGCTATACTCTACTTTCTTTTCTTTTTCTTCCTGTTTTTTGATTTGTTCCATATTTTCGCGGATCTGATCCATCATCTGATAAAAGGTATCTGCAATCATTCCTACTTCATCATCACTTTTGATACTTTTCGGAACATCATACACCTTTCCTTTTACCCCTCTCATCTGACTGGCGAGTTTATTCAGCTTTGAAAGACTTCGATTTAAAATCAAGATCACCAAAATCAAAAGAACCAGATGAAATCCTACAAAACTCACGTTGATCATTCTCACAAAAGATTCATACGGGCGCAAAAAATCATCTTTTGACAGGCAAGTTACCAGTTTCTGCTGTTCAATCTGGTAGGAAGTTCTCACCCCTATGATCGCATTTCCATTGTGTTCTGTTAAATTTATTTTATACTGCTCATCCTCAAATAAATTCTCGATCTCTTCTGGAGTCATCTGGCAAAATTCAGAATGTTCGATATTTTGAAATAAGATCTCTCCATTTTTTCCGATCATGCAAAAGTCTTTTACATCTGCATTTAAAAAATCTGAAAAAATACTGCGAAATTCCTCAAATGGCTCTACCATCAAAAAGACAACCTGATGTTCTTCTGTCTCTTTTAACATGGCAAATGAAATAAATTCCTGAATTTCTTTTTCTTGATTGTCCAAAAACACAGGAGAATACGTTCTTTTCAGCTTATCATGATCATACGTCTGCGTACTGTTTAAATTCTCCTTTAATTTTTCAAACCAAGGCGATTCCATGATATATTGTGCATATTTTTCTATTTCAGGCTGACAAAATACTTGTTCCCAATCTGCTATGATAATCGCATTTCTGCTGGAAAGGATAGCTCCTGGTTCTTCTCTGCCCCGATACTCTCCTTCTAACTTTTCCTCGATCGCTTTCTTTTGTTCTGCTTTCCCATCTTCCGCTTCCAGATATTGTGTAATCTCCAAAAGCAATTCATCATCCTTCCACAGCTTCAAAAGATATTGTGTATTTTGGTGGAGCAGATAACTGATCTTTGTCACAACGGCTGAAGTCAGCACAGTAAAATCCTGCTCCATTTTCGGCTGCAAAAAATCATAAATCCAATCAGACATTTTGCTGCCTGCCGCTAAAAGCATCGTCAAAGTGACGGCACAGATGGCATAGGCGCATTTCTTCACAAGCGTATTTGGTTTTATTTTTTCCCAGATTCCTTTTTTCTCCATGATTATTCGTTGTCTTTTCCCTTTCTACGATACTCTTGAGGAGAAATATCATACATTTTTCGGAAAACCTTTGCAAAATAAGAAGAAGAACTGTATCCTACCTGTTCCACGATATCTGGCATTTTCTCTGTCCCTTTTTCCAAAAGTTCCTTTGCCTTTTCCATCCGTACTTTCGTCAGAAATTTTCCTACCGTCTCTCCTTGTTCTTTTTTAAAAAGATCATTTAAACGGTTCACACTCAGTCCTGAATTTTCGGCAATCTCTTCCACACTTAAAAAAGAATTTTTATATTCCTGATAAATGAAGCGCACAGCGCGTTCCATCGCACCTGATGTAAAATGTTGTTCTTTCTTTCTGATCTCTAAAATCTCTGTCACTTTTTCTTTCAGCCACCGCACAATCCGACGCACGCTCATCAGTTGACATACCTCATCATCATACAGCTGAAATTTCTCATATAACTGTTTTTGTTTGCTCTCCATCTCTAGCAATACTTGTCCTACCGTTTCCTCAAAAGCCTGAAAATCATATCGGTACAAAATCATCCGGAACGTACGGTCTAAAACTCTGACTGCCGTATCTTTGTCATTTTTCTCAAATGCTTCCACAAACTCATCCAGATTGACATCTTTTGATGGTTTTGGCATTTCATACAGATCTGCATACATCACAGCGCTTGTCCCTTCAAAGTATCTTCGTTGTGATAAAAATTCTATTTTCTCATACTTCTTACGACATTCCATCACGTTCATTTTCTGAGAAAAGAAAATCATAGAAAACGTAGATTCTGTCTCTTCTGCCAGATATTCGACAATCGCATCTCCCACCGCCTCAATTTCTTTTTTCGGATTGCAAAAACAAATCCATCGGTACGTCTCTAAATGAATCATATATATGATTTCAGGAATCCTTTTTTGAATCTCTGCAAAAACAGTCCGATATGGGATCTCTGGTATCGCATATCCGGATCGTTCCATCATTACATTCGGCAAATGATCCTGTTCTAAAATTAAAAAATGAAATGGATTTTGAAAAATTTCCTGATAAAACTCATAATCCAAATCTTCCACTGGTGTGCGAAAACACGTCAAAAGATTTCCAAGGTCTATTTTCTTTTTCTTTTCATTTTGTTTTTGCCGAATCTTTCCAATCTCCTGAAGTTTATTTTCAAAGGTAGCTCTGTCTAATTCTTGTTTTAATATATATTCCTGTACACTCAGATCAATCGCTGAACGTGCGTAATCAAACTCATCATAGCTAGATAAGAAAATCACAATCGTCTCTGGCCTTTTTTCTTTAATTCTTCTTGCTAACTCGATCCCATCTATCCCCGGCATCTGTACATCTGTGATGACTACATCGGGAAATAATCTGCAAAATTTATCCCATGCTTCAATCCCATCAATCGCAGTGTCAATCAGTTCAAACCCCAGTTTTTCCCACTCTACCAAACCTGCAAAATGTTTCAATGCAAATTTGTTATCGTCTGCTAACATCACCGTTATCATAAGCTCCTCCATTACATTCTGCCTCATATTTTCTTCATTTTAGTCTGTATGCTCCTAAAAGTCAACACAACAGCTATGCTCCCCTCTTCCGTAATCCAAAAAAAGACCGTGTATGTTTTACTGAGATGTCCTCCAATCGTTAGCTTTTTGATCTAACTTTCTTGGAAGCTGCATTTCAGTACATACACGGTCTTTTCTTATTAATTTCTCTAAAAATTTCCTGTTTTTAATAGATACTTAAAATCATATAGATAAATCCCATTGCCAACATTTCACATGGAAGTCCTCTGTATGCAAGCCCTGTTCTGGCAAATTTTAATATCTTCTTTACAGACCAAAACATCACAACCGGAACTGCAATAGTCCAGATCATTCCCATAATCTCTCCAAAACTTTCTACTGCAAACGGTCTTGCAAATACAACCATTGAAAGAACTAATAGAAGGCTGTGCGTGTCTCTGCTTCTTTTTTTCAGAACTCCATTTGTAAATGCCAGCACAAGTCCTGCCGCTATAAATCCAAATGTGGTATCTAAAAAGCTCTTTGACTGGAAGGAAGCTTCAAAAATGGTATTTCCAAAAATACTTCCTCCTGCACAGAATTCTCTAGCTATTGCCAGTAAAATCCAAAATCCCCATGCGATTCCAGATTCCCAGAAAAGTTCTCCATACTCTGCATCAATTTCTGCTGTCAGAATATGTTTTGCAGCGAAAAGTCCCACAATAAAGGTCATGATCCACAGTCCTGTGCCTACTTCTATGCCAAGCTGGGAAAATCCCAACAAGAAAGCGCTTGCGCAGACAGATCCTGTTCCAATCAAAACACAAAGCTTTACGCTCCATGATGGCACAACAGGCTCTAACAGATTTTTCAGAAACTCTGCAAATACGGCTGATAAGATCACTAAAATTCCAGCTGCAAATGCTTCTTTCAAGCCGGCAGAAAACAATACGATTCCAAGTGCAAATGCCTCTGCAGGATATTTTAATTTCATATTATATCCTCCATTCCCTTATTTTGCCGCATTTAAAAATTCATATGCCTCATTGATTCCTGTAACTGCTGCGGTAGAAGAAATCGTTGCTCCAGATACCGCATCTACCTGTGTTCCATTCTGTGGCGCTGGCGCTTCTTCTCTCTCCACACCTGCTGCCTCATCGAGACACTGCTGTGCCAGTTTTACAAATCCTCCAACGGAAACGCTGACTCCAGAAACTGCATCTGTCTTGCCCTGCTCATCCATTTTTAAGAATTCCAGATTCTGATTTTCTACCAGCGCTGCCGCTAACGCTTCTGCCTGTTCTTTCCATGTTGGGCCATCTTCTGTCATCACATATTCGCCTTCTTCAGACATCACGCTTTTCTTTTTACCGTCTTCTCCAACTGCTTCCCATACAACCTCTGTGATCTTTTTGTCTTTTACTGTAATGGTCACTTGATCGATAAAGCCGCTGCCATCTGGTTCTTCTGTTTTTGCTTCATACGTTCCATCTTTTAATTCTACTGTTTCTGTCAATCCAGCCGCTTCTTTCATACACTTTTCAGCAAGATTTACAAAGCCTCCAACAGAAATGCTGACACCATTTACAGCATCGGTCTTGCCCTGTTCGTCCATATTTAAAAAGCTTACATTCTGATTTTCAATCACTGCTGCTGCTAAAGCTTCTGCCTGTTCTTTCCATGTCAGACCGTCTTCTGTCATCACATATTCGCCTTCTTCAGACATCACGCTTTTCTTTTTGCCGTCTTCAGCGATTGCTTCCCATACCAGCTCTGTGATTTTTCCATCTTTCACTGTCATGGTCATCTGATCTGTAAATCCGCTGCTATCTGCGCTGTCCGCCTTTGCCTCATATGTGCCGTCCTGAAGTTCTGCTCCTTCCAGTATATCCGCTGCAGATTCCTCTTCTTCTCCTGCGAGGCTCATTCCCGGAAGATAGACAGGAGCTTCCACTCCTTCAAACTGTGTTAAAAATTCTGGCTCTGTGATTCTAGAACCTACATTTGGTGTTTCATTCTGTTCTGTCACTTCTACTTTTGTCACTTTTTTTCCATCTGCATCAAAAGATACGTTCATCACAATGTCTCCGCCGTATCCTTTTTTCTTTACGGTTACGACATATCCATTTTCTGTCTTTACTGCTTTTTCGATGTTTTCAGCGCCGCTTACATCCAGCTCTTCCAAAACTGTTTCCGCTACTTGAGCTGTATCTACATTATCATTTTTAGAAAGAGCTTTTGATCCTGCAATCACTCCGAAAGAAAGCGCTGTCACCAATACCAGTGCAAGGATTCCTCTTACATTCTTATTTTTCATCTAATCTTCCTCCCGTTATTTTCTCTTCGTCCCATAGACATGTTTTCTGTAAAGCATGGACAGCACACCTGCAAGACAGTTTGCCGTCAAAATACCAAAGCAGATTCCTTCCGGATAATTGCTTAAGATACGAATGCCGGCGGTAATGACACCTGCCGTCAGGGCATACAGCAGTCTTCCTCTTCGGGAGAGAAATGCGTAGTCTGTAAGCATATAACATCCTCCCATGATCAGACCGCCTCCAAACAGATTCATCAGGATATCTCCTGTAAACCATCCATCTGGTCCAAACACAAACGTCAACACTACAACGGTAATGATATAAGTAAATGTGCCTTCCATATTTACGATTCCTTTATAGCACATATATCCAAATCCAATCAGAAGAAGCAGTTTGCTTGTCTCTCCCATAGCTCCTGGCATTTCTCCTAAAAACATCTGCATATAGCTATATCCAGCTTCCGCTCCGCCTTTTACCGTTCCAAGCACGGTTGCCGCTGAAATTGCATCGGTCTGCAGTGTCTGCGGTACAACGTACTGCATAACAGCAGATGGCCATAATACCATAACGAAAAGTCTTCCCATCAATGCTGGATTTACGAAGTTATTTCCGATTCCTCCAAACATCTGCTTTACAAATACAATACTAAATATATCCGCTGCCACTAACACCCACACTGGGACAGTCACTGGCATATTAAAAACTAAAAGCAGTCCTGTGACAACCGCGCTGAAATCAAATGCTGTGATTTGTTTCTTTGTAATCTTCTGCCATAAATATTCTGTCACAACGCACACACTGACAGAAAGTCCTGCCAGATACAGCGCGCGGATTCCAAAATAGTAAATTGCTCCCAGCAGTGCAGGTATCAGTGAAATGGAAACGTTCATCATGACTTTTCGTGTCGAGTTGCTTGTACGAATATGAGGTCCGTTTATCACTCTTGCCTGATTCATGATTTCTTCACCGCCCTTTCTCTCATTCTCTGCTTCACGATATCTCTGGCTGTTCTTGTTCTGACAGACAGCTCTCGTTTTGCAGGACAAGCATAAGAACAGCATCCACATGCAATACATTCGCTTGCATATAATTTTTCACATAAATCATAATCTTCATCCAGCAGTGCAAATTCGATCTGATACGGGATCAGTCCTACTGGACACACGCTCTCGCATCTTGTACATCGAATGCAAGGCTGCTCTTCATACTGTTCATCTGGAAGCACCAAGATTCCTGATGTATTTTTTGTCACATAAAACAATTCGCTTTCTCCATCCCAGTCAGACGCAACGCATGGGCCTGTCATTGGTCCTCCTGCAATGATTCTATTTTGTTTTACGGTCACTCCTCCGCACAGTTCAATCAATTCCTTCGCAGACGTTCCGATTGGAACGAGGTAATTTCCTGGTTCTTTTACCCATCCTGTCACGGTAACGATTCTTCTAGTCAGAGGCATCTTTCCCAAAATCATATCTGCCGTTGCTTTTGCTGTTCCAATATTGGAGACGATCACTCCAGCATCTGCCGGCAGTCCTCCCATAGGAACTTCTCTGTCCAAAACAGCTTGGATCAGCTGACGTTCTCCTCCTTGCGGATATTTTGTCGGAAGAACACAGACTTCAACCGTTCCTTCTCCTTCGCTCACGCCGTTTTGTTTCGCTTCTTCTATGATCTTTTGTAATGTCTTTGCTGCCTCTGGCTTATTATCTTCAATGCAGATATATGCCTTCTCTGCTCCTGATGCTTTGAGCATCAAACGCACTCCATTGACTGCTGCATATCCATTTTCTATCATCAATCGATAATCACACGTTAAAAATGGCTCGCACTCTGCAGCATTTATGAGTACCGCATCAATTTTGCGATCCGTCTCATATTTTTTATGAGTTGGAAATCCTGCTCCACCCATACCAGTCAGACCACCGTCACGAATCCCTGCTATGATCTCCTCTTTTGTAAAATCACTTAATTTTACAAGCTCTTCTTCATAGCTCTTTTTCTCTTCCGGCTGCTCTTCTTCTCTTTTTATGATGCAGCTTAAGATATTGCGTCCCTGATTCTGTACTTCTTTTACTTCCAGAACCTCGCCACTCACACTGGCATGAAGCGGTGCCGCCATGAATGCTTCGGGATTTCCGATTTTGTCGCCTCTTTTCACTTTGTCCCCAGGTTTTACTAAAAGTCCGCACTTGCCTCCAAAAGACTGTTCAGACAAAATAGTTACTGTTTCAGGCCAGTAGATCTGAACTTGCCGATCCATTGTCATCGACTTGTCATAACCGTCTGTTGGATGCACTCCGCCGGGGAATCCTCTTTTTTCTCTTTTTCGCATGCCTTGTTCTCCTCCATCTGTTTGTGACAATAACAGTCAGATTTGCTGCTCTTTCATTGTCTTTTTATTCGTTCTATCGCTGACATACCCATATAAGATACCATATAAAATCTTGTTTTGCAATCTGCTTTATTTTGGATTTTTTCTCATTTTTTTATAAAATTTTACCAAAAAAAATCTTCAGACTCTATTATAGTAATTATCATAGAACGTCTGAAGATTTTTTATTCATTAATAAAAGTTAAGACTGACTTGTATTCATATTCATTGCTTTCGTGCTTGTAAGCCCCATCATCTGCGCCATCTCTAATGTCTTATACACTTTAATAGTAGGAGCTAACCATACCTGTCCTGTTCCTCTGTATACGTTGACAAGTCCCTCACCGCTGACTGCTGATCCAATCAAAGTCTTCGCACTTCTCTCTACGGTAAAGTCTAAGGAGCTAGAACGAAGAACAGCAAAGTTTCCATCTACTTTTAATGTGTCATTGTACAGATCAATCACATCAATCTCTGACATCGGAACCATCGATTCCAAAATTACAATGCCAGGTCCTGTAAGCTTCTGCTGAAACAGGCTCTCTCCCCCGGCAACGGCTGAAGAAATTGTTCTCTGTGAAACGGTCTGAACGGTGACGCTTCCCTGAGAACAATAAAACATTCCATCATCAATAATAATGGATTCTCTATCTGCTAACTCCAATACGAGAAAATGTTTAAAAGAAGGTTCTAAAACCAATAATCCTGTTCCGCTGTATTCTGGCTGTGCTGTCTGCTCCCCTGTGACAGCTCCTCTCACAAAACGTCCCAGTGCATTTCCAATCGTAACACCGCTGACCATTTTGATATCTCCCTGAAAATAGCTCATAGCGCCCTTCTCAATCGTTACTTTTTCATTATTTAGATACAGCGCAATCTGTCTGACTCTGATATGCTGCTGTTCCATAAAATAAACCTGCTGTGCCATCGAAGGATTTGAAATTCCCAGCAGTTTTTCATATTCTAAAACCTCAACCCTCATTCCTCTGCTTTGATATTCTTCAATTACTCTTATATTTTCTCTTGTTCCTGTCGCTGTTTTCATTTTTTCATCTCTCTTTCTCTTTTATCTCTTTTATGTTTTTGATGATTTTTTCTTTTTTTATTCGCCCCGTTTTAACAGATTCCTCATTTCTTCCATGAACTGATATGTGATGACCTGATATGTGATGACCTACTCCGACTTACAGAACGCAGAGCGTTCTCGCTTAAATATAAATACAGCAAGAACGCTCATCATTTTATCATAACAAGTTTTATATTTGTCAAATCACTGCCGACCACAATCTGCAAACGCCTTGCTGTAGTCTAGAGAAATTTATAGCACAGAATCAATCAATTTTTTTGTGTAATCCATTTGCGGTGTATTGATAATCTGATCAGTCGTTCCTCTCTCGATGATTTTTCCTTCATACATAACAAGCACTTCCTCACAAAATTCCTGTACCACTGCAAGATCATGTGAAATAAAGAGAAACGAAAGTTTTTTCTTCTGCTTTAATTCTTTCAGCAAATCTAAAATTTGTCTTTGAACGGTCACATCCAAAGCGCTTGTCACCTCATCGCAAATTAAGATCGACGGTTCTACTGCAAGCGCACGGGCGATTGCCGCTCTCTGGCATTGGCCGCCGCTGACTTCATGAGGAAATCGTTTTGCAAATTCAACTGGCAGACCGCAAGTGACAAGAAGCTCCTTCACTCGTTCTGTTACTTCTTTTTTACTCATCCCCTGATTTTTAAGGCTCTCTCCGATTCCATCCCCTATTGTTCTTCTCGGATCAAACGATTCCATCGGTGTCTGAAATACCATCTGCATCTCTTTATAAATGGCTCTAAGCTCTTTTCCTTTTTTCTGAATGATTTCTTCTCCGAATAGTTTTATACTCCCATTTGTAGCTGGCAGAAGCCTTGTGATGATTTTGGCAACCGTACTTTTTCCCGAACCTGATTCCCCCACAATCCCAAGACATTTTCCACGTTCCAATAAAAAACTGACATCCTCCACTGCAGTAAACGATGTTTTGTGCGAGGTAAATACTTTACTCAAATGTTCTGCTTCCAATATAATCTCTGCCATTTTATCTCCTCCAAAATATCGTTTTTATCATTATCGTTTCAGATGCAGCACCGAAGCCATCAACTGTTTTGTATACTCATTTTCAGGATGATTCAACACGCGTTCTCTCTCTCCATACTCCATCGTTTCCCCGTCTTTTAATACTAAAATCTGATCCGCCATCGCGCGGACTAATCCGATGTTATGCGTGACAAGAATCATCGCTGTGTGATATGCCTCTCTCATCATTTTTAATTCTTCTGCCACCTGTTTCTGAACGGTCACATCTAAAGCGCTCGTCGGTTCATCTGCCAACAATACCGCCGGATGGTGCATCATTGCCATGCAGATTCCCACACGCTGATTCATCCCGCCTGACAGCTCAAAAGGATAGCTTTTTAAGATTCTCTCGTAATCATGAAGACCTATCTTTTCCATGATCTCACCGACTTGTCTTTCTGTCTCTTTTCTTGAAATTTTCTTATGTTCTCTCATGCTTTCATAGATCTGATCTCCGATTGTGCGGATCGGACAAAGAGCAGCTTTGCAGTCCTGAAAAATCATGGCAATCTCCGTTCCGCACAGTCTGCGCAGTTCTCTCTCAGACAGATCTGTCAAATTTTTTTCTTTATAAAAAATATCCCCTCTTGTCACCATTCCATTGCTGCCCAAAAGTCCCATAATTGCTTTGATGATCGTACTTTTCCCACTGCCTGATTCTCCCACGATTCCAAGAATTTCCCCTTCTTTCAGTGTAAAGCTGACATCTTTTACAACTTCTTTCCCATTATAACTGATGCTGATATGATTTGCGCACAGCAATGGCTTTTCCATCATGAATGTTCTTCCTTTCTTATTCTTCGATGTTTAAATCTGCTGTGATCTCATAGTAATCACACGGATGAGCTTCTATTCCAGACACATTTGATTTCGTTACAATTCCCATATTCAAATGAGATACGAAAAAGAATGCCGCATCATCCAAAATCATCTGCTGTGCCTCCACAGCAAGTTCCCCTCTTTTGACAGGATCTGCGCATACATGAAGTTCGTTCACAAGCGCATCTAAATCTGGATTTTGATATTTTCCATAATTCTTTGCAGCGGTTGATGCGACGGTACTTGTAAAGAAATATTCTGGATCTCCTGTCGGAGCTGTCGTTGTAGAACTTACATATAAATCAAATGCTCCGTCTTTTGCATACGTTCTGTGATCTGGTGTGTTATTCACATTTACTTCGATTCCAATTTCTTTTAAGGTCGCCTGAGCATATTCCGCTAATTTTGGCTGTTCCAGACGACTTGGATACGTCAGCCAGTTGATCGATAATTTCTGTCCGTCTTTATCCACGTATCCATCGCCGTCTGTGTCCGTCCATCCAGACTCTTCCAACAGTGTTTTTGCCCCTTCTGGATCATAGGATACGGCTGTGACTGCCTCATTTCCATAGGAAAAGCTGCTTGGGAAAGCGCCTGCTGCTGGTACGCCTCTGTTTTCCATAATGATCGAACAAAATCCCTCTTTATCAATTCCCATTTCAATCGCCTGACGCACATTTTGATCCTGCATGATCTCGGACTCCATATTGAACTGTCCAAAGAAGCAACGGCTTGTCGCAGCCGAATGAATCTCATATTCTGCATTTCCCTCGAATAAGCTGTAATTGTCATACTGCAGTCCATACGTTCCCTGAATATCTCCCGTCTGAAGTGCGGCAGTCAAGGCGCTTCCATCGGAAAAAGATTTGACCACTACGTTATCTACATGGACTTCTCCACCCCAATAATTTTCATTTTTCTTCAATACAATCTCTGTAGGGCTTACTTCCTGTGCAATATAAGGGCCTGTGCCAGCTACGTTTGCATATCCGCTTTCGCCTTGGATACCATATTCCATATCAATGATTGCTCCATACGGGTCTCCCAGATAATTAATAATCGCCGGACATGGCTCTGTTGTTCGGATAATGACATCCATTCCATCTGCTTCAATGCTCTCCACTTTTAAATCGCTCGGCGCGCGGTCATGTGTGGCAACAAGATGTTCCAGACATTCTTTGACTGCAGTTCCATCCATCACACGTCCGCTGGAAAACTGTACGCCTTCTCTCAAAGTAATTTTTACTGTGACATCATCTAAAAACTCATAGGATGTCGCAAGCCATGGTTCTGCTTCCATGTTGTCATTATATTTAAACAAAGTTTCTCCTACCCCATAGCGCAGACAACTCCATCCAGAATAATTATCATGAGGATTTAATCCAGCATCTCCCATCTCCTCACTGTATCCTGTCGTGCCATACACAAATGTTTTTTCTTCTTCTGAAGCTGCGCTTACGGTCATTCCTGCTGCCAAAACACAGGAAAGAATTACTGCAAATATTTTCTTTTTCATTCTGTTTTTCACCTTTCTCTTTTATTTTTCTCTTCTTTTATTTCTCTCTTTTTTTATTTCTCTTTTATTATTTCTTTGTCTTTTCTCTTATGTCTTTTACCTCATGTTTTTTCTGTCATCTCTTTTATCTTCTGTCATCTTTTTTCTGTTTTGTCTGTCTCGTATCTTTTCTATTTCAACTAAACTATTTCTTCTCAGTCAATCGGATGCTGTCTCTGTTTTGGATCTAAATAATCTCGAACCGTATCCCCAAGCAAGTTAAAAATCATCACCGTAATAAAGATCGCAAATCCAGGAGCTAATACCATCCACGGACAGATCTGTAGCATACTGCGTCCATCATTGATCATACTTCCCCACTCTGCCATCGGAGCTTTTACACCTAAACCCAAAAAAGACAGACCTGCCAATTCCATCATCATCGTCCCGATATCCAAAACAGCTGTGACAAGGATAGTCCCTGCCATATTTGGCAGTAAATGCCTCACAATTATTTTTATTGTACTGCTTCCAGACAGTTTTGCAGCCATCATATACGGCGCATCTTTTTGCGCCAAAGTCAGACTTCTTGCCAGTCTTGCAAACTTTGGCCAGCTAATCGCTGCCAGTGCAATGATTGCATTTTGGATTCCTCCTCCTAATACGCCAGCAATAGCAAGAGCAAATACAAGCCCTGGAAATGCCAGAAAAACATCAGAGATTCTCATTAAGATCGTATCTATTTTTCCGCCTTTCCATCCACATAAAATTCCAATGATCGTTCCGATCACCGTAATAACAGCAACTAAAATTAATGCAGAAAAAATACTGATTGTACTGCCTGCAATGACTCTTGAAAGCAGATCTCTTCCATATCGATCTGTCCCAAACGGATGCGCCAGACTAGGCGGTTTCTTTGCCTGCAAGAGATCTTGCGCATACGGATCATACGGACAGAGATATTTTGAAAAAATTGCAATCAAAAGTAATACTCCTGCCAAAACCAAGAAAAAAATCAACTTTGATTTCGTATGATTTTTCTTAATTTTCTGTGTGCGAACTGTAATTTTCTTTTCCTGATTTCTCATTTTTCATCCCCTCCAAGTCTCACTCTTGGATCTAAATAATGATAAATCAGATCCGTCACTAAATTTACTAACACATAGATCACTGCCATCCATGCCACATATGCCTGTATGATGGGATAGTCACGCATAGTGATGGCATCCACAGCCAGTTTTCCGACACCATCCCACATAAAAATATTTTCTACAATCGCCGTTCCTCCCAAGAGGCTTCCGATTGAGAGAGCTAACAGGGTAATGATCGTCAACATCGCAGATCGCATGACGCTTTTCCAGATAATAATATGACCTCTGACTCCTCTTGCCTTTGCTCCCATCACATAATCTTTATTTAATTCCTCTAAGACAGCCGCTCGAATCTGTCTCGTATATTTTGCCGCCATCGAGATTGCAAGCGTCAAGGTAGGCATCACTATACTCTGCGCCATATTTTTATTTGTCACAACCGGAAGAATTTTAAATTGAATCGCTAACACATACATCAATACAAGTGCAACAAAAAAATTTGGCATAGAATTTCCAATAAAACTAAAAAATCGAATCAGATAATCCACCCATTTATTTTGTTTTACTGCTGAAAAAATCCCAAGAGGCAATGCGATTACAATGGTTGCGAGGATCGAAGTAAGCGTAAGCAAAAGTGTCGCTGGCAATTTTGACACAAAGGTCTCGTACACATCCCTGTGAGACACATAGCTCTCTCCCATATCCCCTGTCACCATTCCAGAAAACCACGCTGCATATTGAACGAGAAAAGGCTTATCCAGTCCATATTCTGCTTTTGTCTTATCAATAATCTCCTGAGATACGGCAGCTCCTGCATTTTCATACATATAAGTGACAGCGTCACCGCCAGCTAAACGCATCATCGCAAAAGATAAGAATGTGATTCCTATTAAAATTGGAATCAACTGAATCAGTCTTTTTATGATATATCTGCCCATTCTTTTGTTCCTTCCTTTTTTGTTACACCTTTCATCAACTCTTTTTTCATTTATCATTTTGATATCTTATCACAGAACATATTCCATCACAAGCCCTGTGGGGGGTTTTTGTCTTTCTCTTCTCCGTTTAAATCTTTCTCTACGATCTCTGTCAAAAACGGAAGGCTGAGTGTAATATTTATCTGTCCTCCAAAAAACTTTCCCCAAAATAAAAACCTCTCCCAAAAGACATTGTATCTTTCGGGAGAGGTTTTTGTACTTTTATATTCAATTTCAGCTTGTTCTTATATACTTTGTGGCAGCCCGTTTTTATACTTCTATATTTTATACTCAATCATTATCACTGCAGTTTGCCGCATCAATCGCAAGGACAAGAAGCAGCGCCATCCATTCATCTTGTGGATTTACAAAATCAAGGACGTACGTATCGCCCCATTGCAGAAGCTGTTTTGAAATGTGGAGAATATAACCACTTTCTGAATATACGTCATAATTCCATCCCATCATATCGCCTTCTACCATCCATCCCTGAAAATCCACTTCATATCTAGGACGCAGTAAGGTAAATTTTTTCTGGATTTTTCCAATCGTTTTTCCATTTGCCTCCACCTCAAATGATGGCAGAAATGTCAAAACTTTTTCTTTGATTAATCCAATCTCCTGCCCAAAACGATCATACACATGAAGCCTATGACCTAAAGACATAAGTTCCGCTTTCACAAAATATTTTGCTTCTCCTGCTTCATCATAAATATCATACGTATCTGTCCACGAAAAGACTCTCTGTTTTATTAAAAGTTTCATATATTTTCCTCCCACTCTCTATTTACCTATCATTTTTGATCGATCATTCTTTTTCTTTCTGTCTACTTTCTCAAAATTTTTCTTTCTCCCTCAAATTTTATTCCTTTCTTAATTTATGTCAAGCATTTTATTCATAAATTAAATCCTTTCGTTTGCCATAGGCGGAAACCCACTACCTTCAGG
>CBCTVZ010000026.1:0-23022 GCA_965150505.1 uncultured Robinsoniella sp.
TAGAGCGCTGCGTTCGGGACGCAGAGGTCGTGGGTTCGAATCCCGTCGCTTCGATTCCTTGGCAGGGGCGCCGGAGATCCTTGAGAAATCGAGGATTTCCGGTCTTTTTTTTGTTTTTATAAAAAAAGAAAAGGAGTAAGTTATAACAAACATTAAAATTGTATAAATATCACAAAGTAAAAAGTGAAGATACCAAAAAAATAAGAGCATTTATCGGTAAAGTGTAAAAAAATCGTTAGGATTTTAAGGGGAATTATGATATAATAAATATGAAAAGTCGGGATAAATGCAAATTTATACAGAAATCCTATAGAACACGAGTGCTCTATAGAGAGTCTTATGGGAGGAAAAATGATTTCAGTTTTACTTGGCGTGAAAACAAAAAAGATGACAGAAGAATGTCAAAAAACGGATTTTTTAAAAAGTGCTTCGATAGAAACAATTAAGACAGCGGATGATGGAAAAGCAGCATGGGAGCTTTTTTTAAAATATCGACCGGAACTGGTTGTTTTAGAGACAGATCTATCGGGCTTGGATGGGTTTACGTTAGCAAAAAAGATACGAAAGGAGGCTCCTAAAACAACACTGATTTTTCTGGGAGAGAAATCTTATGAAGAGGTTCAAGAAGCATTAAATTTACATGCAGAAGGATATTACATAAAGGAAGACCTTTCTATGGGGGAATGGAAGGAAATTCTGAAGAAAACTGCAAAAAAATTGGATCTTCAAAAATTTTTGGAACAGTGTATGATTCAATGTCAGCTCAGTAATTATTTTATGGGAAAATATGAATTGGATCAGGAAATCTTGGAAGAAATGTTTCCAAAAAGAATGGATTTTATGGTTTTGGAAGAAGACCATATGCCATCTGAATTTGAAGATATTATGCCGAAACGAAAAGAGACAGCTAATGCAACGCAGGTAATGGAATTGATAAAAAAGGATGCGGATATCTCTTATTTAGTTTATCTGCCGCCTCATCGTTATCTTTGTTTCTGTGAAGGCAGTGTAGACTTTAATGAAAAAGCGTATAAAATTAAAGAGATGCTGCAAGAAGAAGCAGGAAAAAGTTTTTCAGCATTTTTATTATGCCGAATGTCAAAGATGCAGACGTGTTATGAAAATTATAAGCAGATGGAATGGCTGTTTGAACAGAGATATTTTGAAGGAGAAGGAGTCGTAATGGATTCTCTGTTTTATGAGAAACCAAAGACGGAGAACAGAGAGATTTCTCTTGAAAATTTGCAGACATCTATGGAGAGAGGAAATCTCGATACGTGTTTGAAAGAATTATCAGATCTGTTTTTGCCGGTTCTGAAAAATTCAGATTATCATACTTTTGAGAGATTGGTCAAAGAGATTATGATGCTTTTGCTGAAATATGACAATAAAGCATTAGATATTCAAAACAAAAAAGTATTTACATTACATGACGGATATGATCAGGAATTTTTAACAGTTAAAGAGACGATCAGATGGCTCAGAAATAAATGCAGGGAACTTTTATCCTACAAAAAAGAAGAGATGGGATGTTCCTCTTATATCAATCGTGCGGTGCGTCAGATTATTGTGGAATATAAAAAGCCTGATCTTAGTGTCGAAGATATCGCTCAGTCTATTGGAATCCGAGTGAATAGAATGAATGAAATGTTCAAAGAAGAATTGGGTGAGACAGCGGGATATTTTCTGACAAAAGTAAGAATGGAAAAGGCGAGACAGCTTTTGGAAGATGGAGTGCGCGTAGGAGAAGTAAGTAATCAGATCGGATATTATTCTCCATCTTATTTTTCTAAGGTATTTAAAAAGACATATTCCTTGTCACCGAAGGAATATCAAAAACAGATAGAAGAAGAAAAATTTTCAGCAAAAAATTGAAAATATTGTTAAATAAAGAGTGATTTAGACAGCCAACCAAAAGATGGTTGGCTGTTTTTGATATTTTTTGGTGAAATATATAGATTCTATTGGAAAAATAGAATAAAATAAAAAAGAAACAGGAGTAATGTCGAAAAATATTGCATAAAAAAGAAAATAAATCAATGTAAAATATGTACTTTTTAACCATAAGGGTGAAAAAGTACATATTTTTATGTTTATGACAATAATTTTGTTAAAAAAGACAAAATTTTGGTCAAAAAGGATAATTTTTAGGAATTTATTTTGATGAAAAACAAAAAATGGTCTGATAGAATGTACACGATGATTAAGGAGAAAACAATCTTCTTAAAAAAGGAACAAAAATCTTAAAAAGAGAACAATAATCTTATGAGGAGGTAGGAAACTATGCATAAAAAGAGACTGGCAGCGAGCCTTTCTTTCATGGCAGCAGTTATGGCTTTTGGTGCACCAATGGGGATGGTTGCAGCAGAAGCTCCAGAAACAACAGAAGTAGTATTTACAGGAGACGAATGGGACGGACATCCAGAAATTGTACAGGTAAATAAAGAAAGAGCAAGAAGTACATTTTACCCATTTGAATCTGTAGAAGCAGCAAAAACACAGAAAAAAGAAGACAGCAAATATTACAAATTATTAAATGGAACATGGAAATTTAACTTCTCCGATACAATCGAAGGAAAAGCAGTAGATTTCCAGGGAACAGATTTTGATGACAGCGCATGGGATGATATCGAAGTTCCAAGCTGCTGGCCAGTAGTAAGAAATGAAGACGGAAGCTTTAAATATGAGAATCCTATGTACACAAACAGTACATATCCATGGACATATACAGAAGATCTGAAGCCAGGTCAGGCAATGAAAAAAGGAAACTCTGTTGGAACATACCGCAAAGTTTTTGAATTAGAAGAAGGATGGAAAGACCGTGAAGTATTCTTAAACTTTGAAGGTGTTGAATCTGCATTCTATCTGTGGATCAACGGACAGCCTGTAGGTTACAGCGAGGATACTTTCACTCGTGCAGAGTTTGATATCACACCATATCTCCAGGATGGCGAAAACACAATCGCTCTTCAGGTATATCGCTGGAGTGATGGAAGCTGGCTGGAAGATCAGGACTTTGTTCGTCTTGCCGGAATTTTCCGTGATGTATATTTAACAAGCAAAGATGCAGTAGAAATTCGTGATTTCAAAGTAGAAACAGATTTAGATGAAGAATATAAAGATTCTACTTTAAAAATTAAAACAGCTCTTCGTAAATTTAAAGATGTAGAAGGCGCTGATTATAAAGTAAAAGCACAGTTATTTGACGCTGAAGGAAATGAAGTAGCAGTAGACGGACTGGAAGCAGCAGTTGCATTTGAGGGAGACGAAGCAGAAGTAACACTGGAAGGTGTTGTGGCTGATCCTGCAAAATGGTCTGCAGAAAAACCAAATCTGTATCAGTTAGCATTATGTCTGTATGATGGAGAAACAGAAGTAGAAGCTACAGCAATCAAGATCGGTTTCCGTGAAATCGAACTGGTAGATAAAGGAACAACAAACGCAAGATTATTAGTAAACGGACAGCCTGTAAGCCTTCGTGGTGCAAACCGTCATGAGGTAGATCCTTCCGTTGGACGTGTTCCTACAGAAGAGATGATGCGTAAAGACCTTGAAATCATGAAACAGAACAACTTAAACGCAGTAAGAACATCTCATTATCCAAATGATCCTCGTTTCTATGAACTGTGTGATGAATATGGTCTGTATGTAATGGACGAAACAAACAACGAGTCTCATGGTCTGTTTGGAAATGACGTTCATATCCCAGGAAACAACGTAGATGGACAGGATTGGAAGACACCTCTGTTATACCGTATCGAAAACGTAGTAGAAAGAGATAAAAACCATCCATGTGTTATCATCTGGTCTATGGGTAACGAAGCTGGTTTAGGACCAAACTACGGAGCAGGCGCAGAAATGATCCGTGAAAAAGATCCTACAAGAATGGTTCACTATGAATGTGATAACCAGTATGCAGATATTCACTCTGAAATGTATGCACGTCCTATGACAGTAGAAATGTTCGGAATGAATGGAACAAAACCTTTTGTTCTTTGCGAGTATGCACATGCTATGGGTAACTCCGCAGGAAACATGGTAGATTACTGGGAAATCATTGACAAATATCCAAACCTGATTGGTGGATTCATCTGGGATTGGGTAGACCAGTCTATCTATACAAATACAGAACCAGTTGTGAAATATCCAGAAGCATCTCTTGAAGGTATGCGCTATGAAGTATCTGGAAATAAAGATGCAGAAGGAAAAGAAGGAGCAGGATTATACGGAAAAGTATACTTCCATGAAAATGATAAACTGCGTCTGAATGGACCTTTCACATTAGAATTTGCATTTAAAGAAGATCATAACATCACATCAAACAGAATCATCGGTATTGGTGAAGGTGTTGTAAATATTAACTCTGTAAACAGCGCAGAAGCTCCATGCGGCAAAGCATTAAGCGTAGCTTTCAATGCAGGAGAAGGCGTAAAACTGATGGCAGATCTGCCAGAAAACTGGTTTGATGAATGGCATAAAGTATCCATCTCTTATGACGGAGCACAGCTCAAACTGTATATTGATGGAGAATTAGCAGCAGAAGCACCTTATGTAATTCCAGAAGGAAGCTTTGAAAACGGAACAATGTCATTAGGCGGAAGCGGTCTGTTCAGTGCAAGAGTAATGTTAGGTACTCTCGATGAAGTACATCTGGTATCTAAAGCATTAACAGCTGAAGAAATCGCAGCAGACAGCGCAGATCAGGCAGATGCTATTATCTGGCTTGACTTTGAAAACCGTGAAGAAACACCAAGAGAGCAGGAACAGTACTTCGCATACGGCGGTGACTGGCTCGATGCTCCTAACTCCGGTAACTTCTGCCAGAATGGTTTGATCTTCCCAGATCGTACAATTCAGCCAGAACTTCTGGAAGTGAAGAAAGTATACCAGGGTGGAGAAATGACATGGAAAGGCGACAATGTTGTTTCCATGAAGAATGAAAACCTGTTCACAAACCTGAACGAATACAACTTCAAATGGACACTGACAGAAGACGGTGTTGCTATTCAGGAAGGAACAGCAGATGTAAATGTAGAACCACAGACAACAGCAGACGTAACACTGCCAATCGAAGCTGTAGAAGCAAAAGCAGGCGCTGAGTATCATCTGTACTGCGAATTTAGCCTGAAAGAAGATACTGTTTGGGCAAAAGCTGGTCATCCAGTAATTCAGGAACAGTTTGAATTAGATTTCGCTCAGGATGCAGTAGCAGCAGAAGATTTAGCAGCTCTTCCAGCAGTAGCAGCAGAAGAAAGCGAAGAAGCAGTTACCGTTTCTGGCGAAGGATTTACAGCAGTAGTAGACAAAGCAACAGGCGCTTTAACATCCTACAACTTCAATGGAAATGAGCTTCTCGATGCTCCATTAGAGCCAAACTTTGCAAGAGCAATGAATGAAAACGATAAAGAGGCAGGACCTCTGGCAGACTTCTCTGAGACATGGGATAAAGCAGGACAAAACCGTACAGTAGAATCTGTAACTGTTCAGCAGATGGCAGAAGGCGCAGTACGTGTTGATGTGAAAGGTGTTCTTGGAAACGACGTTCCATATGCAACAGGATATGTAATGTATGGAAACGGAGATATTTCCGTAGAAAATCAGGTTATGCCAAATGATCAGTATGATGTAATTCCATTAGTTGGAACAACAATGAAAGTACCTGCAAAATATAGCAACGTTACATTCTTCGGAAAAGGACCTCACGAGAACTACTCCGATAGAAATACAGGCGCATTCAAGGGAATCTATGAGACAAATGTAGATGATATGTTCATTCCTTATGAAACTCCAAACGAGACAGGAACAAGAACAGATGTAACATGGGTAGCTTTAACAGATGATGAAGGCAATGGTCTGATGGCAAGCACAGGAAAAGAAATGGAATTCAGCGCTCTTCGCTATACAGATGATGAAATCAGACATAATAAACATGCTTACCAGATGCAGAAAGATGACAGTATCACATTCAAACTGAACCTGACACAGCAGGGTGTTGGTGGAGATACAACATGGGGAGCATGGCCACAGGAAGAATATCTTGTAAGAGCAAACCACTCTTATGAATATGAATATCGTCTGCATCCAGTAACAGGATTTACAAAAGAAGCAGCAACAGAAGACAGCAATAAAGTATACAGCGATGGAACTCTGCGCGATATCCTTGTTAATGGAGAATCCATGAAAGCAACATTCTTAGATACAGATTATAACGAATTCTTCTCAGAGAAATATGAATATGATCTGAAACTTGCAACAGCAGAATTACCAGAAATCACAGCAGTTCCTCTGAACGATCAGGTAGAAGTATCTGTAGCAATGCCAGAAGCAGTTCCTGGAGATGTAACAATCACAGCTAAGAACAGCTTAGGAAGAGAGCAGACATACGTTATCCACCTTATCGAAGAAAAAGAAGTTTATGCAAGTGATCTGGAATACACAGATGCAACAGCTTGGGGACAGTGCGTACGCGACCGCGCTCTGTACAGAAACCCAATCAATCTGTTAGATGAAAACGGCGAACGTGTAGCATTTGAAAAAGGTATCGGCGCTTCCAAGACATCTATCATCATCTTTGATATCAAAGATAAAGGATTCAAGACATTTGAAACATATGTAGGTCTGGATCAGGATGGACTGGAAAATGATACAACATATGTGAAAGCATTTGAGTTCTATGTAGACGGCGAACTGAAAGCAACATCAGGCGAAATGCACCCAGATACACCAATGGAAAAAATTTCTATCGATGTAGAAGGCGCAAGTGAACTGAAACTTGTTGCAATCCCAGATGAGCAGGTTGAAAATATTTACCTCGTATCTAATGCTCCAGCTACATGGGCAGATGCTAAATTTATCCGCTAATAAAAATTAGCAGACAGAGAATACTGTAAATGAAAATGAACCAATAATAGAGATTTTCCGCAAAACCGAGAGGTTTTGCGGAAAATCTTTTTTTATACAACCTTTTAGATCGGTTTCTTTTCCTTGGATTTTTGATAGATAAAAGATAAAACTCGAAAATATACAAAGTAATCTTCTCAGTTTCTATATTTGTTTTTTACGAAAAATGGTATAATGAATAATAAATAGTGAGAAGAAAGATGATGCGAAATAAACAAGTAAGGGGAGAAAGCTGAGAATGGAATATATGTTTGATTCCGAGTTTTATCAAAAAGTATTAAATCAAAGTCATATCAATATTTATATTACTGATATAGAGACCGATGAAATTGTATATATGAACGACTATATGAAAAAAACATTTCAACTGGATGATAAATTAGATGATAAAAAAGAAAAAATATGTTGGAAAGTGCTTCAGAAAGGAAAAACAAAAAGATGTGAGTTCTGCAAAATAGATCATCTGTTAAATTCAAAAGATGAAAAATTTTGTGTGTGGAAAGAAAAAAATGCGGTCACGGGAAGAACGTACATGAACTATGACACTCTGGAAAGTTGGAATGGACGCATTTATCATATACAAAACTCGATTGATATTACAGATAATATTCAGCTTTCTAAGGAAGTTTCTATTGACGAACTGACAGGAGTATGGAGCAGAAATGCAGGAAAAAAACGTCTGGATGAAATTTTAAGACAGATGGATAAAACGGATAAATTTACAGTAGCATTGTATGATATCAATGGGTTGAAATGGGTAAATGATACATATGGTCATTTGGAAGGCGATCGTCTTTTACAGTTTGTGGCAGAAAATATAAAGAAAGAACTGGAAAAAGGCGATTTTATTTTTCGATTGAGCGGCGATGAATTTATTGTTGTATTTATGAATAAAACCGTATCACAGGCGGATAACTGGATGAAAAAAATGCTGGATATTCTGGAACAGAGAAGCATGGAAAATGGAATGAGCTACAATGTTGCGTTCAGCTACGGATTTGCCAGCATTTATGGAGGCGGAAATTTAAGCGTCTCTGACGTATTGTCGATTGCGGATACACAAATGTATATACAAAAGAGAAATTATCATATCATGAAAGGGAAAAAACGCTTTCAGGAACAGAAGATGAGAACGGCGGAGATTCCTCCGTTTCAATATAATAAAGATTATCTGTTTGAAGCATTGTCAGAGAGTATAGATGGATATATGTTTGTGGGAAATCTAAAAACTGGGGAATTTATGTATTCTTATAAAATGGTCATCGATTTTGGACTGCCTGGGCAGGTTTTGCCAAATGCGGCGGCATTTTGGGGAGAAAGAATACATCCTGACGATGCGCTGATGTTTTTAAAAAGCAATCAGGAGATTGCAGATGGAAGAGCAGAGAGACATACGATTGCATATCGAGTAAAAAATAGGAAAGGGGAATGGGTGCATCTTTTATGTAAGGGAAAGATGATCCGAAATGAGTGGGGAGAACCAGATTTATTTGCCGGTGTGATTCAAAATCTGGACAAAGGAAATAAATCAGAAGAAGAGGATAGCAGATCAGCAATTTCTAAGAAAAGTGATCTGGAAATGTTTATCAATTCTATGATTGATACGGAATATTACTCCGAACAGAAAAAAACGGAAGAAAAAAAAGAAAAACTTTTAGAGACAGATCAGAAAAAAGATTTTTATTTTACAGATAATATAGAAGAACAAAAAAAGTTTGATACGCAAAAACAACTTTTAGATTTTGCAAATGAAACCATTCCAGAAGGTATTCTGGCTGTGTATGATGAACCGGGATTTCCGCTGCTTTGTATGGATCATACTGCTTTGGAATATACGCAGTATACGTTTAAAGAGTTGCGTGAAAAATCAGGGGGATATTTTGCCAGACTGATTCATCCAGATGACCAGAACATGGTGGAAGAAGAGATAAAACGACAGTTGGAAACAGAAGAAGTTTATGAGATACGATATCGAATTTTATGCAATGAGGGAAATCTGATCTGGGTCTATGAAAAAGGAAAGTATATTATAGATGATGATAAAAGAAGGATCATTTTATCTTTCTTCTATGATATTTCACATGAAATTCAAAACGAACAGGAACTGCGATTTATCAGAAAAAATAGTAGAGATGGTATTTTTAAAGTTTCCTTAACAGAGAGTTTTCCATTGACGTATGCAAATGATGAATACTATAGAATCCATGGGTATACAAAAGAGCAAATGGCAGATGAGAGAAACAACAGAGCAATATTTGTAGTTTATGAACCGGACAGGATATATATTCAAAAACAGATAGAGGAATGGCTTCTGCATAAAGAACGAGAAATGGTATTAGAATATAGAATACAAAAGAGAGATGGCACGATTGCCTGGGTTCATGCAGACGCAGGACTTACGATTCTTCCTGATCGTTCATTTGCAATGATCGGAATGGTGACAGATATTACAAAACAAAGAGAGTTGGAGGAATGTCTGCGTCGCACAGAACAGCTTTTTTCGATTGCAAAGAAACATACGCGTTTGAATATATGGGAGTTTGATGTGAAAAACAGATGTATTATTCAGAGTGAAGAATCAAAAAAAATTCATGGATACGGTGAGATTGTAGAAAATGTTCCAGAAAGCTTGATTGAGGAAGGATATGTGCATCCTGAGAGTATTTCAGCAATACGGAGGCTGTATGAAAGAATTGGAGAAGGTGAAAAAGAGGTAAGCGCAGTGGTGCGTGTAAGGGTGAATGGATCAAAGGACAAATATTGGTGGGAGAAAATCACTTACACTTCCACTCAGGTTGAAAATGGGAAAACAATATGGGCAGTAGGCGCATCAGAAGATGTGACCGCACAGAAAGAAGCAGAAATAGGGGCGTTTAAAGAAGAAATGATGAGGGAAATGTTAGAGGAGGACTTGTTATTTAGTTTCAGAGTAAATATAAAAAGGAACTATCTGGAAGAGGCATGGGAGTATAGTCAGCAGAAAATGCAGGAAGAACGATATAATTTTGGATATGATGATATTTTCAGAGAGATAAAAGAAACGATTGCAAATGAGGATGACAGCAAACGTTTTGAAGAATATTATACGCTGGACAAGATCAATGAATATGCGCAGATCAGGCATCATATACCGGATTTTGAATTTCGTCAAAAACAAAAAGATGGGATGATTATATGGGTCATGCTGAATATGAGAATTATGAGATCCCCTAACGGAGAAGAACCTATTTTGTTCGGTTATGCCCGCAATATAGATCTTCAGAAAAAAAGAGAACTTTCCCTTCAAAAAAAGGTAGAGATTGATGAACTGAGCGGATTTTATAATCATGCAACAGCGAAACTTTTAGTCCAGAATATATTAAAAGATGAAAAAGAAAATAAAGGAATCAGTGCATTAATGCTGTTGGATGTGGATAACTTCAATCAGGTAAACCGCACAGGTGGATATCTGGTTGGAAATATCATCTTAAGTCAGATTAGTCAGGAAATCAGAAGCAGAATACCGTCCTCGTGTATCTCTGCGCGTCACAATGGAGATGTTTTTGCGGTCTTCTTTTATAACATGAGATCGGATCAGGAGATTTACCGATTGGCTACCGAAATTCGATCCTCGCTTTGCCATCGCTATACAGTGGAACAGTATGAGACGGATTTGACCGTGTCTGCTGGAATGGTTTATCATTTTTCAGCCAGCATGACGTATGATCAGATGTATCAATGCGCTCTTCATGCGCTTGATACAGCAAAGCGAAATGGAAAAAATATGCTGCTTTTTTACAGAGAAATTGAAAATCTAAATTCTGGTATGGAAATTGAATTTATGGTGGATATGAAAGACTACACCATTATCTATATGAATGTGACAGGTCAGATTGTTTTCGGAATGAAAGGGACAATGAAGACAAATTTAAAATGTTATGAATTGCTTTACAATCGGAAAAATCCATGTCCATTCTGCAAAGAGAAAGACCATATTGAAAAACCGTATGTGAGACAATGTTTTATACCAAAATTTGATAAATTAATGTATGTGCAGGAACGCATGGGGATGAAAGAGCAGGAAATGGTGCGGGAGATTTGTCTGAGGGAGACACCTTTTGAAGAGAATATCCAGCTTCGCAATACAAATTTATATACATTTATGAGGGAGTGCTACAGCAACATTGAAAAAGGAGAAGATTTAGAAACCCTTCTTTTATCTTGCATGGCTCATATCGGAAAATTTTATCATGCACAGCGTATCTTGCTTTTAACAAAAAATAAAGAAGCGGATCATCTGGAAACATCATTAATATGGGAAATGGACAGCTTTTTTGCACAGGGAGATCGAAAAAAAGAAAACAAGTGGTTAGAAAAAATTTTGGAACTGGCATTGCCAAATAACAGTATCTTGATTGATACACAAGACAGTCTGGGATATGAAGAGATTCAGAATTATTATAAAGGCGATGATATTCCGCTTGCGATTCTTTTGACAAAAATTTTAAAAAATGAAAAATTGACAGGATGTCTTGTTCTGGAAAATGTGTGCAGGAATAAAGATGCTGTAAAAACGTTGGAAGCTGTTGCGTCGGTTATTCAGCATATTCAAAGTATCTTTGAACTGAAGAAAAACTATGAGGATGCAGTCAGCCGTGATCAGAAAACAGGGCTTTTAAATTATAACTGTTACAGACAGAAAAAAGAAACTTTTGATGCAGATATTTGTTCTGCGCTTGGAATGGTCGGTGTCCATATTGTAGATTTAAAACGTTACAATCAAAAATATGGAGTTGGACGAGGAGATGAATTGATCATTTTTGTGGCGGAGCAGATGAAAGAGATTTTTGGAGAAGATTCTTGCTATCGGATCAGTGGAGCTGCATTTTTAGCGATATGTTTTGATATCACATATGAGAATTTTCTGCATCGCTATGAAATTTTGGAACAGAGGATAAAACAGTTTTATCCAAAATCGATTGTGAGTCAGAAAGTGTGGGAACAGCACACGATATCCTTAGAACGATTACAACAGCAGATAGAGGAAAAGCTGGCAGTTGCTGTAAATAAAAAACGAAATCAGGATTATAATATCAATGATACGACGATACAGGAGCTTATGAAAGGTCTGCAAAAATCGATTCAAAATGGAAGTTTTTGTACTTTTCTTCAGCCAAAGGCAAGGGTGCAGACAAATGAAATCTGCGGTGCGGAAGCTTTAGTTCGATACGACCACAAAGAAAAAGGAATCATATCTCCGGGACGTTTCCTGCCAGTAATTGAAAAGGCCGGTCTAATACGGTATGTGGATTTATTTGTCTTAAAAGATGTGTGCCGGATGATGAGACAATGGATGGATGAAGGATGGGAAGCTTTTCCGATTTCATTGAATTTTTCAAGGACAACGATTTTAGAACCAGGGATTTTAACAGAGACAAATCGTATCACAGAGTATTTTCATATTCCAAAGGAATTGATTGAGATTGAGGTGACCGAGACAATCAGTTCCATGGATAATGTCAGTTTGCAAGATATCGTAAATCAGTTTATCAAAGAAGGATATAAAATTGCGCTCGATGATTTTGGCTCAGAGTACAGCAATATTTATGTGTTGTATTCCTTGAATTTGACTTCTTTGAAATTAGATAGGCGTATTGTGAGCGACATCTATCATGATAAGAAAGCGAGAATGGTTGTGGAAAATGTGATTGATCTGTGTAAAAAATTGGATATTATCTGTGTCGCTGAAGGCGTTGAGATGGAAGAACAGCTTGATGTGCTTAGAAATATGAAGTGTGATACGATTCAGGGATATTATCTGAATAAACCGTTGGCAAAACAGGATTTTGAGAGCCATTATATAAAGTGAGAAAGAAATAAAGATAGAAGTAAAAAAATAAATATAGAAGAAAGGCGGATACTGCCGAAAAAAGCGACCGTATCCGTAAAGATTCTTTCACTTTCATTGACAAACAAAATCGTATCGGATAGAATAGAGATAGAATTTAAATTTTGCGATAAATTGGGAAACAGGTGAAAATCCTGTGCGGTGCCGCCGCTGTAAATGGGGAATGCTTTTCAAAGACCACTGGCGAAAGCTGGGAAGGTGAAGAGCGTGATGATCCATGAGCCAGAAGACCGGATTGTAAAATGTGAAATGCGATTGATGCGGGTCACGTCAAGGCATTTACAAGCTTGCTGTAGATACCACTGCAGGAGGCTTTTTCCGTGTATAACAGGAAATAGCAAAACTTTAAATTCGCTGTTTCCTGTTTTTTTTGATATTTTTCCCCATCTGGACGATCAGAAAACGATATCTTCACATGAAAAAGCAGGAAAAGGGCAGACAGATAAAATGAAAGGAGAAAAGATGATGAAAAAACACATCAAAACATGTCTTGCACTGATTACAGCCAGCAGTATGATGATGGCTGTGAATGTATCTGCACAGGAGGATGCAAAAGAAGATTCTGCATTTCCATTTACTCTTGTGACAAAAAATGAGGAGGAAGTCACATTTGATCATGTGCCGGAGAGAGTTCTGAGTACAAACCCAAATACGGGAGAGCAGTTGATGGCTCTTGGACTGGGGGATAAGATCATTGCCACTTGCTATAACAATGCGCAGGTTTCAGAAGAGTACCGTACCGAATATGAGTCAAAGCCTGTCATTGCAGAAAAATATCCAAGTTTAGAAGTGGTATTGGACTTAAATCCAGATTTTATTTACGGAAGAAGCTCTGCTTTTGGCGATTCGGACAGCAACATTGCGACACACACAGAACTTCAAACTTATGGCATTATGTCTCTTTCTTCGATTGAGGGATATAAACTGGGCTGTGATCTGGAAGACGTATATCAGGATTTCTACAATCTGGGAGAAATTTTTCAGGTGCAGGATCGCGCAGAAGAAATCGTGAGCAAAATGAAAGAAAAAGTGGCAGCGGTAGAAGAGAAGGTAAAGGTTCATTATGATGATCCTGTTCGAGTATTCAATTTTGATATGGAAATGGATGGGGGAGCGTACACACCTGGAAATAACTTTACATCAAAATTGATTCGTCATGCAGGCGGTGTCAATATTTTTGAAGATCTGGAAAAAACATGGAATACTGTGAGCTGGGAAGAGGTTGTTGCAAGAGATCCAGAAATTATTGTCATCAATGATTATGGCGATACGACAGCAGAGGAGAAAGTGGAGTTCCTTAAAAATAATGAAGCATTATCTGATGTGACGGCAATCAAGGAAGAGCGTTTTATTATTATCACACTTCCAGAAGTATTTGCAAGCACACGCGTGGAGGATACTGTTGAAAAATTTGCAGAGGGATTTTATCCAGAATTATTTGAATAAAAATGAAAAAGTTTTGTAATTTTGTAAAAACGCATATGGCGCTTTCGTGCGGGATTCTTTTGATCTTGTTAATTCTTTCGATTGTGGTATGTATTGGAATTGGGCCAGTCGGCATTCCGTTTAAGACAGTGTGGAGAGTGATGTTTTACAAGATGTTTGGAGTGGGGGAAATCTCAGACATCTCAAACAGCACGCAAAATATTGTATGGTTTTTGAGAACGCCCAGAGTTTTGCTCGGAGTCTTAGTCGGCATTTGTCTCAGCGTTTCAGGGGTAGCGATGCAGGCTTTTACAAAAAATCCTCTGGCAAGTCCATATGTGCTTGGTATTTCTTCCGGCGCATCGTGTGGAGCGGTGCTGGCAATGGCAACAGGAGCGTTATCGTTTTTGGGGGAATATGCGACATCACTGGGAGCATTTGGTGGAGCGATGCTGTCCATCTTGATTGTATATTATCTGGCAAAGACGGGGCGAGATATTGCGCCGATTAAACTGGTGCTTGTGGGAACGGCTGTATCGGCAATGTTTACAGCTTTCTCAAATTTTATTGTATATAAGACACCGGATGATTCTAAAGTTCGCCAAGTGACATTTTGGATGCTGGGAAGTGTGGCAGGAGCAGAATGGCAGGATTTGATACCGCTTGCTCTGATTTTTATACCGGGAATCGTATGTCTGTATGCAGCGGCAAACTCGATGAATGCGCTGATGATGGGGGAAAGCAGCGCAGTGACATTGGGAATCAATGTCAATTTTGTGCGGAAATTGAATGTGTTTGTCGCGGCAATGATGACAGGCGTTTCTGTCGCTGTAGCAGGTTCTATCGGATTTGTAGGATTGGTCATCCCACATATTGTCAGAGCTGTTGTCGGGGCAGATCACAAGAGAGTTATTCCGCTTTCTGTTTTGATCGGAGGTATTTATCTGATCTGGGTTGATGTAGGAGCGCGTATGTTTGATGCGCCGGGGGAGATTCCAATCGGAATTATTACTTCCATGATCGGAGCGCCATTCTTTTTGTGGATGATTAAAGTACGACGGTATTCCTTTAGCAATAAATCTTAGAAGGAGCGAGTTATGCTGAGTGTAAAAAATCTGACGTATAAAGTACGTCATAAGACCTTGATTCAGAATATTTCTCTTGATGTAAACGATGGGGAGTTTGTCGGGGTGATTGGTCCGAATGGAAGTGGAAAATCGACGCTGCTGAAAAATATTTATAAGATACTGACACCAGATTCAGGGGAAATCCTTTTAGATGGAGAATCTATGCTTCATATGAGCAATCGGCAGATGGCGCAGAAGGTTGCAGTGGTGTCGCAGGAAAATAATACAAATTTTGATTTTACCGTGGCAGAGGTTGTTCAGATGGGGCGGTATCCGAGAAAAAAGCTGATGGAAGGCGCAAATGACAAGGACAGAGAGATTGTAGAAGAGTCGCTCAAAATGGTATCAATGGAAACGTTTCATGATCGTAGCTTTTTAAGTCTGTCAGGCGGGGAAAAACAGAGGGTATTGATTGCCCGTGCATTAGCCCAGCAGACAGAGATGATTATTTTAGACGAACCGACAAACCATCTCGATATTGGAAGTCAGATGAAGACGCTGCAGCTTTTGAAAAATTCAAAAAAGACGGTGCTGACAGCGCTGCATGACTTATCTTTTGCCGCAAAGTTCTGTGACAGAGTGTATGCTCTGTGTGAGGGAAACGTCTACAGCTTTGGAAAGCCGATGGAAGTGATAAAAAAAGAGATGATAAAAAAGCTGTATGGAGTGGAAGCAGAATTGTTTGAGCGCGAGGGGAAAATATATATAAATTATATGTAAAAAAAGAACGGCTCAATAAAATAGAGCATTGCACGGCAGTCATAGAAAATGAATCTTTGACATGGAGGCAATGCTCTGTTTTTTTAAAAGAAAAATCAGTCGCGGTCGTTTGTCAGTTTTAATTTGTCAAAAATATAAAAGAGAAGGGAAAGGATCATTCCCACAATGCAAGCAAGAACCATTCCTTTCAGTTCGACATCGCCAAGTGTGATGGCAGCGCCGGAAAGACCTGTGACAAAGACAACGGATGTCAGTGTTAAATTTCGGCTTTTGCTGTAATCGACTTTTGCATCGACCATAATGCGGATACCAGAAGTTCCAATCATACCATACAGCAAAAAAGAGATTCCGCCGATGACTGGTCCAGGAATGGTATTGATTAAAGCAGACATAGGACCGATAAAAGAGCATAAGATAGAAAGGACGGCTGCACCGGCAATGACACGGACAGAGTAAACTTTTGTCATAGCCATGACACCGATATTTTCGCCATATGTTGTAGTTGGAACAGAGCCGACAAGTCCGGAGAGCATCGTAGAAAAGTTATCTGCGAACAGGGAACGATGCAGTCCTGGATCTTTTAAAAGATCACGGTCAACGATTTTACTTGTGACAACTTGATGACCGATATGCTCTGAGGCGATTACAAGGATAACAGGCAAAATGATTAAAATGGCATCGAGCTGGAAATGCGGGAGCTGAAATTCTGGTATAGAAATCAGTGGTGAAGAGATGGCTTCACGGATGGTATCCATACTTATCACACCGAGAAATACAGCGGAAACATATCCAGCGATGATTGCGATGAGAACAGGTATGACAGAGAGAAATTTTTTGAAAAGAACATTTCCAAATACTGCCACACACAAGGTAATCAAAAAGACAAGGAAAGCGTTCATTGCCACAGGAGTTACCGTTTGGCTGTATAATCCGGTTGCCTCATCGAGCGTATAAGAAGTCGTTTTTAAAATACCGGCTGTGGAAGCTGCGCTTCCAGCCAATTCCAGTCCAATCAGGGCAACCACAGGTCCCATTGCTGCCGGAGGCAGGACAATATCAATCCATTTTGTACCAAACTTATAGATAATAAAAGCCAGAATACATCCACACAGACCGACAACGACGAAACCGCCCAGCGCATAAGAATAACCCCATTTTGCAATAACGATTCCGGCCGGAGCAAGGAATGCAAAACTGGAGCCAAGATAAGCAGGCGCTTTTCCTTTTGTGATTAGAATAAATAACAGCGTTCCCACACCATTCGTAAAAAGAACGATTGCCGGATTGATTCCGAAAATAAAAGGAACAAGAACAGAAGCACCGAACATTGCAAACATATGTTGGATACTGAGCGGTACTAGAAGACGAAATGGAACTTTGTCTTCTACTTGAATAATTTTTTTCTCCATGAAAAATCCTCCTTTAGTAGTGTATTATAATACTACCATAGCTTACAGAAAGAAAAAAGAAAATCAAAAAGAAAAATGTTGAAAAAATTAACAAAATTTCATAGATTTTTTTGCGGAAAATTAATAAGATAGAGAGGAGAAAGATGGAGAGAAATCCATCAAAATAGAATAAGAAAGGAAAGATTCATATGAAAACACTCGGCATAATGTTTGAACAGGCACAAGATATTGTGGATTTTGTGGATGCCATCAATCGTTTTGACTGTCCTATTGATTTAAAGGCAGAAGATTGTCTTGTAGATGCAAAGTCGATTATCAGTGCGTTTGCTTTGTCTGCAATTCCAAATATTGAAATGCAGATTCATTCAGAAGAATATGAAGACATCATTGACAGTGTCAAGCCATTTGTGAAAATTTATGAAGAGTAAAAAAATGTAAAACTGCCCTGAGTATACGAGAGACGACAGGGCAGTTTTACATTATTATTCTGCGACGTGTTCCAGTCCCTGACTTAAAATAGTGATGACGTGATCATCTGCCAAAGAATAGAAAATCGTTTTTCCTTCCCGACGAAATTTGACAAGATGACTTTGTTTTAAGACACGAAGCTGATGGGATATGGCGCTTTGCGTCGATGAGAGCAGATTAGCCAGATCCCCCACGCACATCTCACTTTCTAAAAGTGTCATTAAAATTTTGATTCTTGTAGAATCACCAAATACTTTGAATAATTCAGAAAGATCAAAAAGTTCTTCTTCTGTTGGGAGTTTATTCTTAATAGTTTCAATTAATTTTTCATCTGCATGAAGATAAAGAGACTGTGCAGACGTTTGTTGCAATTCCACTGACATAACAATACCTCCTCTTTTCTGAAAAGTATTATATCACAGATAAAATTTTAATTTTTGTATTAATCGAAAAAAAATTGAACAATATTTTGTTTTCGAGTATACTAAAAGAGAAGAGTGGGAAATTTTTTTTAAAAAAATAAGAAGGGAAACGCTGATTTTGAGGAAAATAGAAATTTTTGCGAAAAATCAGAGAGAGCAATAAAACATAAGATTAATAAGGAGGACAAAATATGGATTTTTTTGAAAAGTTAAATAACCTTTTGACAGAAGCCGGAAAGGAAGCGGAGCAAAGAGTGAAAGAAGTGTCTGACAGCATGAGACTGAACAGTACCATAAGAGAAGAAAAGATTGTTGTCAAAGAATACATGGAGCGGATCGGCCGTCTGTATTATGAGGAACAAAAAGGGGAAGGAACTGGCATCTATAAAGAATTGTTTGACAGAGTTCATAAATCTCAGGAAGCACTGCGCAAAGCGCAGAAAGAACTGGAAGAGCAGAAAAAGAAAACAACGTGTCAGTGCTGTGGAGCGCCGCTGAGAAAAGAAGATCTGTTTTGCAGTCGCTGCGGAACGCCACGAGAGATGGAAAAAGATGACACAGAGAAAACAGATGAGGCGCTTAAAGAGGCAGAAGAAATGACAGAAGAGAATGTGCAGGAAGAGAAAAAGCCTGAGGAGACAGTGAACGAGAAAGCAGACGAAGAAGAGAGCGCACCGTCAGAAGAGGAAGCAGAAGAGGTCAATGAAAAACAAGAAGATCCACAAAAAGAAGAATAGAAAATTTTGTGGTAAAATAAGATGTACAAGATAAAAAGATTCAATATTTTATGGGAGGAATATCATGGGATTTTTAGATAAGCTGACAAATACAATCAGTTCCACAGGAAAAGGTGTAGAACAGAAAGCAAAAATGATGTCTGGTACAGTAAAATTAAACAGCCAGATTAAGGAATTGAATGAGTATATTGCGGAATATATGAGACAGATCGGAGAATTATATTATAAAAAACAGGAAGGAATTTCAGATGATCCGGACATAGCAGATCTGTTTCAAAAGATCCAAAATTGTGAAGCAGAGATTTGTGAGGCAGAAAAACAGATTGATACGTTAAAAGGAATCTGCAGATGTAAAAATTGCGGCGCAGAAATGCACCTCACAGATAATTTCTGTATGATGTGCGGAACAAAAAGAGAAGAAGAAGAACCGCAGATGCTCGAAGAGACGACAGTAGACGGCGAAGCCGTTGTCACCGATATTTCTGAAGAAAAGACAGAAGAAGCGGAAGTAGAAGAAATAGAAGTAGAAGAAGCAGAAGTAGAAGAAGTGGAAGCAGAAGAAACAGAATCAGAAGAAACAGAATCAGAAGAGACAGAACAGCAGGAAGAGGACAAGACAGAAAAAGAAGAGGAAGGAATAGATCCATCTGAATTTGAGATATAATAAATGTTGTCTGTCACACATAGCATAGATAGGCGATGAAAGGCAGAGCAAAAGGCAGGAAAGGAAGTAGGAACATGTCAAAAAATAAAAAAACATGTAGTTACTGTGGAAGTCGACTTTGCGCAGAGGCAAAATTTTGCAGACACTGTGGAAGACCGTGTGAAGAAGTGCAGGAACAAAAAGAGGAACAAGAAGAGGTAAGATACTGTGCGTACTGCGGCAGAAAGACGGGAAGCTGTATACAATATTGTGTTTACTGTGGCACAAAGTTGGATGAGAATGCACTTTACTGTCCGCAATGTGGCGAAAGGATAAGACTATGTCAGGAATAAACGATCCATTTTTATCATATGATGGGATAAAAAGAAACAGCGGGTATCAATATGACAGATTATTCTCGTTTTATCGCCTACATATATGAATATGTAAATGGAATAAAACAATATAATGCAGGATTTACAAAAGTAGAGGTTCGGAATGGAATCTGTAAACTCCAGCTCATGATAAAAAATACAGGGCGGGAGAGCAAAGTCAAAGTTTACGGTCTTGTGCGAGAAGATGGATGGCTTCTTGGCATTTTGTTGGGAGAAGGACAGACACAAAGGCAGAGACTGGATTTGAGAATGATGACAGATTCTGAGAAAATCGGAGGCACAGATTATCCATTCCGAAAAATTACAGGGCTTTTTATTCAAGGGGCAGAAGGACGCACTTATGCGACTGCCTGGGATGAAGAGCCTATTTTTTTAGATAAATTTGTGACCGAACTGCCTGAAAAAGAAATGGAAGTACAGGCTTCTGAGATCGAAGAGACAGAAGTGTCTGAAGAGATACCAAGGTACGAAGACCCAGAAGTGAGTGGAGAGGTACAGAGATACGAAGAGCCAGAAGTGAGCGGAGAGGTACAGAGATACGAAGAGCCAGAAGTGAGTGGAGAGGCACAGAGATACGAAGAGCCAGAAGCGAGTGGAGAGGCACAGAGATATGAAGAGATAAAAGAATCTGAGAGAAAAGAGGGAGGTAAAGAACGGCAGACGTGGGAAAACGAAAAAGTGTGTGAAAAGTCAGAAGCAGTTGAAAGGATAGAGGAAGAAAAAAAGAAAATCATTTTAGAAAAAAATTCGGAACAGTGTGAATGCAATATAATAGAAGAAAAAAATGAGATAAAATCAGAAAAGCCAAAAGAGGAGACGGAAAAAAAGTCAGAAAGGTGGGAGACGATTGTACATTCTTTTTCCAGAACAGATCCGTTTTCCGATGAGGAGATTTTAGAATGTGTACAGATCTCTCCGAAAGATTTGATGATGGTATGTCAGGAAGAGTGGCGACTTGGAAGAAATAGTTTTTTATTGCATGGATATTACAATTATCGCCATTTGATTCTGGGAAGAACAAAGGATGACAGGTGGATTTTAGGCGTGCCGGGAGTGTATGAAAGACAGGAACATTTTGTGGCAAGCCGGTTTGGTTTTGCCGGATTTAAACCGGCAAAATCGAACAAGGCAGAGGAAAAGCCGTTTGGCTACTGGTGCAGAGTTTTAAAATAGAATGTTCTTATTCTATTCCGCGCAGCTGTGCATGAGGAATTTTTTTTCGGACAATAGAAAGATAGCGACGCAGTTCTTCTGATGTACAGCTGTGAAATCCAGAAACCAAAACGCCGTCAGAGTCTTTGTAAGACTGAAGGAAATATTGGTTACAGCCTGAAATCCAATCAGAAATGGAAAAGAAATCCTCTTCACGGTGAAGCTCTTTGACAACGGTTGTCCGAAATTCATAAGGAATAGCGCAATGCAGCAAAAAGTCAACGGACTCTTCCACTGCTTCCATCGGGACAGATGCACAGCCGGATACAACAGGATATCGCTCTTTGCTGGATTTGATATCCATTGCAACATAGTCAATGAGATGAGATTCCACAAGCGTTTTTATGACATCAGGGCGTGAACCGTTTGTATCTAACTTGACAAGATATCCCATTGATTTTATTTTTGAGACGAGATCACCAAGATCGGGAGAAAGGGTAGGCTCTCCTCCACTGATACATACGCCTTCTAAGATGCCGCGCCGTTTCTGCAAAAAAGAAAAAATATCATCGACGCATAAAACCGGCTCTTGATCCGGATTTAAAACGAGGGCGCTGTTCTGACAAAAAGGACAGCGAAAGTTACAGTGACCAAGAAAAAGAACAGCTCCTGTATGTTCAGGATAATCTAATAAAGTCAGCTTATTAAAACCATGTATTTTCATAAATAAAATCCTTTCTTTTATAAGTTTCACTTGGGCGCGCTTCCGATTCGTTGATTGAAAGAAAGGAAGAAGCGCCATTCTCATTTCCACTGTAGAGAATACAGCGTTGATTTTTATAAAAAATAGAATCTTCCAATTTATAATGAAAGAAAAAATTGCAATGAGAGAAAGATTTAATGTTAGTATACTTCAGAGAAAACGATAGGGCAACCTTAAGACTTTACGGAGCTAGAAAAAGTGAGTATAATCAAAGGAAAAAAGGAATGAAAAAATGACGGCAGAAGAAAAATATATGAAGCAGGCAATCACTCAGGCAAAAAAAGCATATGCGCTCGATGAAGTTCCGATTGGGTGTGTGATTGTATATGAAGGAAAGGTAATTGCCAGAGGATATAATAGAAGAAATACGGATAAAAATACATTGTCCCATGCAGAGATCATTGCAATCAAAAAGGCGAGTAAAAAACTGGGAGACTGGAGATTGGAAGGATGTACTATGTATATCACGTTAGAACCGTGTCCCATGTGCGCCGGAGCTATTGTGCAGGCCAGAGTGACAGAGGTGGTGATTGGAAGCATGAATCCCAAAGCTGGATGCGCAGGATCTGTGCTGAATTTGCTGGAGACGGAAGGATTTAACCATCAAGTGAAAGTGAAGCGGGGAGTTTGTCAGGAAGAATGTAGCCAAATGCTGACAAATTTTTTTAAAGAACTGAGAGAAAAAAAGAAACAACAGAAAAAAAATATGGAAAAAAGATCAGAAAATGGCATAAAATAAAGTAAGAAAGGAAAAGAATCAAGTTGACAAAAATAGAAAAACAGGTTATAGTTAATGTCGCAGCAATTAAGATGTCATAACATTTCCGTGCAGCTGGGGAGCTAGCGGTGCCCTGTACCTGCAATCCGCTCTAGCAGGAGTGATGCTAATCTGAGGGTCTTGCATTGTGAGGCTGCCCTTTATAAGTGGCGTTGACGTTTGGGTCTTACGCAACAGGAATCTGTGAACCGTGTCA